>JABSQI010000380.1 GCA_013215905.1 Legionellales bacterium
AAATCTATCATCTCGTTCATTATGAAACATGTTCTCCAGATGCCTGTTTATCTGCATGGTATGATGAACGCACTAACGGTCCGCTGGCAACGTGAGAAAATCCTAGCTTTTGACACAATATTTCTAACTCTTTAAATTCACTAGGGGGCATGTATCTTGCTACTGGCATATGATATTTACTAGGAGATAAATACTGACCTATTGTAACCATATTAACGTTATGGTTTCTTAGATCTTCAAGTACCTGAATGATTTCTTGCTTAGTTTCACCTAACCCGACCATTATTCCAGATTTAGTGGGGATATTTCTAAAATTTTCTTTATGCCTTTTTAATAGTTTTAAAGACCATTGATAGTCTGAACCAGGTCTTGCCTGTTTATATAATCTAGGAACAGTTTCTATGTTATGATTAAATATATCTGGTGGGTTATTAGCTAAAATATCTAAAGCTTTGTCCATCCGACCACGAAAATCTGGGACTAGAATTTCTATTTTAATATTAGGGTTAATTTTTCTAGTATATTCTATGCAGTCAACAAAATGCTGCGCTCCGCCGTCTTTTAAGTCATCTCTATCAACTGATGTTATGACCACATATTTAAGTTGCATTTGCTTGACAGCCAGTGCAAGTTCTTTCGGTTCATCTGGATTTAAAGGTTTAGGCTTGCCATTGGCGACATCACAAAAACTACAGCGTCTAGTACATAATTCTCCCATAATCATAAAAGTAGCCGTTCCTTTGGTATAACATTCTGATAAATTAGGACAGGTTGCTTCTTCGCACACAGTAACTAATTTTTTACTATTTAGCATTTCTTTTAATTTTTGTGCTTTATCGGAATTTGGTAACTTAATTTTAATCCAATTTGGCTTAGGGATAGGATTGTCAGTAGGTATTATTTTTATTGGGATCCTAGCTAGTTTTTCTTTTGCTCTGAGCTTTTTAGGGGTATTCTGATTCATGGTTAAAGTCATGTTTTGTTACATTAGTATCAGTATAACCAAAATGTTGACCAAGGTTCACAATAATTTTATCTTGAACATCTTGAATGTTTATATTTTTTACAAAAGCTTGTATTTGTGTAATTTTTATACCATCTAGACCACAAGGATTTATATAACAGAAAGGTTTGAGATCCATATTAACATTTAAAGCAAACCCATGATAGCTACAACCATTTTTTATCCTAAACCCTATTGAGCATATCTTCTCATTATTTATATATACACCAGGAGCATTTTTCACTGTATGTGATGTTATAGAGTAATCTTTTAAAGTATGAATAATTAGTTGTTCTGTTTTTCTTACTAGATCATGGACTTTTAGTTTATTTTTTTTTAAATCAATTAATAAATACCCAATTAATTGTCCTGGAGCGTGGTATGTTATATTTCCACCTCTATCGCTTTTGATGAGAGGTATTCCAGTTTTTCTGAGAATATGGCTTTTATCTCCATTATATCCAAGAGTGAAAACAGGCTCATGTTCTAGCAGCCAAATTTCATCCTCAACTGAGGCATTTCTGGTAATAGAGAATTTTTGCATTAATTCCCATGAGTGTGTATAAGGTACTAAACCTAAATATCTTATACCAATATTTTTCATGTTGAGATTATGATAATTTGTTACTTAAATTATGAATAGCATATTTAACAGAATCTAACATTCTGGTGAATATATTACCAGTTGCACTATCTTCCAATGCAATTATATTGTTTGTTTGAATAACTTCTTTATTAAAGGAAATTTCAATTTCCCCTACATTTTGTCCTTTAGAAATAGGAGCCGTTATATCTTTATTAATTTTTAATTTGGCCTTAAGATTTTTATATGTACCAGATGGTATAGTGACATGTAGATCTTTTTCTACACCAACAGCAATATTAGATTTTTCACCGTACCAGACTTTTGCCTGACTAATCTCTTTGTTTTCTTCATATAGTGTATGTGATTCAAAGAATCTATATGCATAAGTAAACAGCTTTTTGCCGTCTTGGGCTCTAGATTCATCAGAGTTAGATCCCATTGCAACTACAATTAAGCGCATACCATTTTTTATTCCAGAGCTAGCTTGGGAATATCCTGCTGATTCAGTATGGCCTGTTTTTACTCCATCTATGTAGTTTAAGCGCCATAGAAGTCTATTGCGAT
>JABSQI010000381.1 GCA_013215905.1 Legionellales bacterium
ATAGCTATCTCTAAATATGTCTCTATGCTTGTTATACTCATTAATTGCACCTTCTATATCACCTTTAAAGAGAGCTGATTTAGATGCCTCATGTTCTATGTAATGAGTTAATATCTGCTCGTCTGTTAAATTCATAAATACAACTCCGTATAATAAGACATAGCAAATAACTGCGCTATCTCTAAAATAGGTCTGTTAATATTATATCTAGCTCCCCTGCGTCTTACACCATCGATATAGATACTTAAGCGAATGCATCTATTGTCTATATCTTTTTCATATGTAACTAATACTTCACTGGATATGTTACCCACACCTACATCCTTGTATCTGCCATGTAGAGCGATTGCACCAGTAAATTCATAGTCTATATACTGCCTTCCATATGTTTTAACAAAAGTAGGCTCCCTATAATTTACAAAGTGATCCAATTAAAACCACCTATTCCAAATTCGAATAAAGAATCTTCTTACCTTAGAAAACTTAGTTTCCACATATCTTATATTAGAGTTCTCAAAAACTTCAGAACCTCTTTCTCCAGCCATCATTCTAAACATCTTTCCTATTTTCCAAGGTGCAGTGTTTTCTTTTCCTACAGGAGAATTATTACCATGACCAAATGATTCTACTGTTTGACCATCGGCTAGATGAGTTAATTCATGAATTATTGTCTCTACATATTGCTCAACTGTTCTGTTTTTAATCATGTAACCATTAATGTTAATATCATTAGGTCTAACAGATGTGTAATAGCCAATAGCTTTAGACCATCTCCATTTAGGATAGTAAACTTTTACTTGGATTTGACCGCTCTCAAAAGCTAACTTAATAAAATGAGCAATCCAGCCACTACCACAAGTAGCCATATCATAATTTTTAACATTTATGATTGATTGATAACTTCTTTTATCAGTAAGAAGCATATTACAAACATCTACAGCTCTACTTATTCTTTTTATTTTCCCGTTGTAATTTATCATCGATATCCCTCTCAATATATCTATCTATAAATCTTTTACAGTCTTTAACAGCACACTTTTTACACTGAGCTATATTCTCACCTTGTGCAGGAAGAAATAGCTTCCCACACTTGATGCATTTATGTTGATTTGTTTCCATTAAAAAGGCAGATCGTCTGCTGTAATTGTTGGAGTTGTATTATTACTAATAGGTGTATTGTCATCTTCTGATACCTGAGAAAATCCCCAGTTAATATTTTTTGTATCATCTTTTTTATCTACAGATAAATTTACCCTAACTTTTCCACCTTGCCATTTAGTAGCATCTTCAGACCCTAATAAAACTCCAAGCTTCTTAAGTTTAGGCAGACTGTACTCTAAAGCCTTTTCACTACCACTAATAGCCATATAGTCAAACACTACATAGTTATTGTACTGAGCTCCAAATACCCTCATTTGTAAGCTGATACCCTTGTTACCTGCAGCAGATGTCTTAGCTTCTACTTTTTCAATTACTACATTGTAAGATCCTTGAGGTAGAGCTTTTTTTTCTACTTGATCTTCTTGTGGTTTAGTGTTTTTTAATAAGCTTGATAAATCCATTACTCTCTCCTAGTTTAAGTGTTAAAGATTTTCTTTGTTATATTGTTTAAGTCAGGCAGTTCATACTTAGATAATTTACCTGATCTATCTTTTGCAAAATCTACAACAGAATTATCTGTTGCTATTATTCTTTTTAGCTCGCCTTCATGTTCAACAGTATTCATATAAAGAACCTCATCAAACAATGCTGGTATTCTTTTAGCTAAAGATTTCTGTATTAAATCAATTGATACTTCTATGTTAATACCATTTTCTATCGATTTATCAAGCGCGGTGAGCCATATATTATATTCAGATGTACCCCTAAGAGCTTTAAGTACAGCTATTAAAGATGTTTCATAATCTTTATAAAGTTGAAATGTTTTAGATTTGTCATACTTTGGTTGCAGTTCATTAAAAATGATCTGACCTATTTCAGTTAAAGAATCTATAAATATATTTTCATAATTATTTTCATTAGTTTTTATCCACTTAAGAGCTTTACAAAGATCATTATAAGTCTCAATTTCAATTACATCTATTTCAACATCCTTAATAGATAATAAACCAGACTCTGCAGATATAATTATAGTTTTGTTATGGTCTAAGG
>JABSQI010000382.1 GCA_013215905.1 Legionellales bacterium
GCTAATCATGCATGTGCTTACTCAGTTTCAAAAGCAGCAGTGATCCATTTAACTAAGACACTAGTTGGTGAATTATCGCCATATAAAATACGTATCAATTGCATTTCTCCAGGATGGTTTAAAACACCAATGAATAATGCTGATGTAAATAAGATAATTTCTCATATTCCATATGGAGATATAGCTGATCCATGTGATATGGATGCATTAATTCTATATTTATCTTCAAATGATGCTTCTAAATATGTTACTGGAGCTTGTTTTACTATTGATGGAGGAATATCCTGGGGAGGTAAATCTTGGTAAAAAAGGAGAATTAAATTGTGCATATCTGAATTTTTTTATTATAGATACTAAGAAGAAAACTGATGAAGTATATAGAAAATAATGTCTAAACTAGTCATATTGTTAGTGTCAATTATTGTCTAAAAATGTCTTAAAATAATATTGCAAATTTGGATATGTGAATTTAAAACCAGAATCTTGTAGTTTTTGAGGGAATATATATTTTCCATTTAATAGTAATTCTCTACCCATCTGTCCGAAAAATAATTTGATAAAAAAAGCTGGTATTGTTAACCTGACTTTTTTTTGTAATGAGTTCGCAAAAATTTTAGTGAATTCTGCGTTTGTTACGGGATTTATAGCAGTAATATTATATGCTCCATTAGCACTTGGATTTTCTATAAAATAATCAAAGGCTTTTATAACATCTTCTAAAGCAACCCAGGAAATATATTGATGACCATTTCCTATTATACTACCTAGGCCATATTTTACCATAGGAAACATTTTTTTGATGATCCCACCTGATTTCCCTAATACAACTCCTAGTCTGGCAATACATATACGTACCCCATAATTTTGTATTTCTTGAGCTTTTTCTTCCCAAATTTCACATAGCTCATGTGTAAAGCTTTTATCACAGATAGATTTCTCATTAACTACTACTTTACTAGTCTTGCTGACTCCGTAATATCCTATAGCAGAACAACTGATTAATAACTTAGGTTTTATACTTAATCTAGATGTTAGTTTTACTAAATCTATCGTAACTGATATTCTACTTTCTACTAGTTTCTTTTTATATTTTTTTGTCCATATTCGATCTATAGGGGCTCCCGCTAAATTTATCATTACATCTATCTTTTGATTATCTGGTATACTATTAACGCTATTCACAGCTGTTACGGCAGGATTGTATTTTTTATTTCCTCTAGTTAATATAACTATTTCATGCCCGTCACTTAGTAATTTATTAACTAAATTCGTTCCAATAAAGCCAGTCGCGCCTGTGATCAAAAATTTCATATTAATTGTTTCATAGTTTTAAAAATAATATTGTTATTATTTTTAATAGTATAAGAGAGCACTAAGGAGCATCTAAGATATCTGCAAATTTATGATTTACCTCTCTATGATTTATTTCATCTGCTCGTATTGCAATTATAACATCTCGTAGTTTTGCATTTTTTGATAGATTCCAGTACTGTATTGCAGATTCTGGAGCAGGAATGTTTTCAATTTCTCCTTTATCAATTTCTTCTAAATACTGTGTGTAACTAATAACAGCTTCTTCTTCAAAATAACCAACTATCCGATGACAAGTTTTTGCGGAAACTAAGTATAAAAAAAAATATAAATTGAAAAAAATAAATTGAACAATAACAACAATAAGTCTTTCAAGTATAGTAGGAGAAGATATTTGGATAAAAGTCATTAAATGCTGTCTTTCATTTTCCGCTTCGTCCAATAAAGTTTTTATCCATCCATTATCATCTCTCATAAGACGCAAGCTTTTAAGATGTTGAATGGCTCCTCCTACCATTCCAGGTACAGCTGCTACTGTTTCTAGTACAACTGCTCTATGCCCATATCTTTTTGCAAAAAATAAATCAGCTATGAAACGTAGTATTTTAACAAAACAAAATGCAATCTTATCTCTAAAATTCTTAGGAACACGATGTTTGGCTAGGTTTATGTTTTTATTCATTTTATAATTGTATCTAATTTATGATTTAATAATAAATATATACCTCTTAGATATATGCTAAGATTAATAATAAGATGCTTGAATTGATAAGTTAAGCGTATATTCAATAATTGTATATAAAATTACAGCTTTGTACATTATTACATATTTAAGTAAA
>JABSQI010000383.1 GCA_013215905.1 Legionellales bacterium
ATGGATTCTGATATAGATCCTAGTAAGCCTAAGTCTAAATTATAAGTTGATTCATACTTTCAGGTAGTTCTTAAATACTTGAAATATATTAATCCCCATGTATTAAATATATGGGGATTATTATATTGTATATCTTCATAATTGTTTATTATCCAAGAGAATTATAATAAATCTGCAGAATATATATGTTTTACCGATTTCTGTCTTGTTACTGAAATTCTATTTTAATAATTGCATGTTGTAGGCATTAGCCGAGATCGAAAGAAAGTTAATGGTCTTGTTCTTAGATCCCCCTGTCTTTAGACATGGGTGAGTATCAGAATAAATAATGCAACATGACAAATAATATAGATGTGATAGTAATAGGAGCCAGAATAGCTAGATTAGAAGCTTATCGCAGTCTAGTAAAGTCAGCGAAAAAAGTTTTATAGGATATTGTACTTAGCTATTCCCAAAATTCTATATTATAAAGGATCCTAAGTGCGGTATCTAACTCACTTTTTCTCTCAAGAGCTAGTTGCCACCTTCTGGTTAGGTTATAGGTAGCACGAAAGATTTGCTCAGCATCTTTATTAGCTGATTTGCTATATCCAATAGACACTTTTAACTTTGGAGTAATTTGTTTTCCAATAAAATAATTTGTTTTTTCAGAAACTGCAGTTTTATCTTTTAAATCTTCTTGGGTCTCAGGGATGCTAGAATATTCAGTACTAATATCTAAGTCAAAACCTGTAGCTCTTTGTAGTCTATCTATAATCCCAAGATCATTATCACTTCCTTGTAACAAAATTACCGCAGAAGTAATGCTTGTTCGTGCATTACCACTGATCTGTCTTGTGCTTTTTCCAAAAGCTAAATAAGATAGTATATCTTCATCTGAGAATGCAGCAGGTACAGCAAATAATTGGATTTCTGGAGAGTAGATTCTCCCAGTCGCTTGCACCCCAACAATTTTAGGTATTTCTTCTTCTATGGTATTACTCATCGATAAAATTTTTGTTGATGCCTTAAGATCTATATCAGGATTATCTATACTAGTGCCAGCGTATAATATTTCTCCTTTATTGATTTTAAGTAGATTATTAAAAAATATGAAATTTCCGTTTTTGATGTTAATATTACCAAGGACAGCATCTGAATATATGTTATTATTTACTAATCTTAATTTTCCATCAAGATTCCCTGTAATTTTATATGCTGACAATTTTATTTTATCAGAAATATTTACATCAATATCATAAAATAGCGGAGTGGTATTTTTTTCAGTAGGATCAGTATCAACAACTATATCGCTGGATAAAGATTCTACATCAGGGAAGCTTTCAATTGTTATTGAACCATTAATTATATCTATATTTCCTTTTAATTGTAAATAATCGTCTTTTGATATATATAGAGCAGAATTAATGTCTAAAATAATATTATTTGTATCGTATATCCTAAAATTCTTCGCATCAACCTGAAAATTAATTTTTGAAATATCAAGATTTTCAATTTTACCGTTTCCATCTATCTTAATATTTCCTTTGCCAGAATTCATGCCTCCAATAATAGTAAAATTATTGTTATTTATTTTAAGATGATAATTTATGTCAAATATTTTTAGAAATAATGGTGAAACAAATATTGATCCATTGTCAAATTTTGAGAAGCCATTAAATAAAGGTGATTGTAGGGTTCCAGATATGTCTATTTGAGTTTGGAAATTTCCTTTAATATCATCTATGGAGTTAATTAATGAATCCATAAAACGATGATCATTATAGGTACTATTAAGGGACCCTGAAATTTTGGCTCTTTTTAATACACTACTAGATAAGTTAGTATTATCATAATTTAATTTTAGTATCGTTTCGTTATTATTATCACTAGTTATTTTAGCTAATAAAAATATTGAATTATCTTTAAATTTAGTTGATAAACTAGCTTCTTTAATAGAGACTTGTTCACCAAATTTGCTAAGAATAACTATATTTTTAGACATGAAATTCAAGTCAGCTTTAATAAGAGCATTATCTTTTGCTGTGTAATGTAGGTTAAATGATAATGGAGATGAAATTTTTAATGGGTGAATATAATAGTTAATTAAATTATTATATGTTCGAACATTTGCTTTAATATTAAAATTCTTTTTATTTAAATAAG
>JABSQI010000384.1 GCA_013215905.1 Legionellales bacterium
ATTTAATTTTTAATTCATTTTATAATTCTATCTAATATAGACAATATATTATTAAATTGTTCAACAAATTCTTCTGCCTCAAGAATTATACTATTATATATAAAGGTTGATACTTTTGAAGGAGTATCAAATACTTTATTAGAAACATCATTTAATATAGTATGATCTTTGCGATGTCCTATTCCACATATTATTGGTAAGGTAGATTCACATACAGAACGAGCTAAATCATAATCATTTAACCAAGCTAAATCTATTGGTGAACCACCTCCTCTGATTATTACAAGAATATCAAAAGGTTCCTTTAAGTGATCAGCATTAGCCATCGCAATCTGTGCAATGATCTCCTTTGTGGCCTCTTTCCCTTGAAACGCAGCATGATAATACTTAAAGCGACAAAGATTATATTTTTGTAGTAATTCAGATTCTTTTTTAAAATCGCCTAATCCTGCAGCATTATGAGGTGAAATTACGGCAATATTATTATATTCATAGGATATAATCTTCCTTTTATTATTATCAAGTAGATCCTCTTTTAATAATTTTCCTCTAATTTTTTTTAGCTTGACTGCCATATCACCAATAGTGTACGCAGGATCAATATCCTCAATAATTAGTTTTAGTCCATATACAACATCAAATTGAATTTTAACTAATATTAAAACCTTTATATCGGATTTCAGAGTGTCTTTTGTTACTAAACTAAATTTTTCTACAAGACTCGTGGCAATATCTTTCCAAATTATTGCAGATATTTTTGCGATAACAATGCCCTCACTGTTATGTTCAACTAAATCTAAGTAGTAATGCCCTGAGCGATGACGAGATAAATTGCTGATTTCTGCAGTTATCCACTCTGACTGCCTACTTTGTTTAAAAATCAACTGGGCAATTTTCGAAAGTAAGTTTAATAATGTATTATTTTCTGAGTCCTCTCTCTCTAAAATTCCACTTTCTATATAATCTGGCAACCACTTAGCAAAAGGAACTAAAGACATCCCTGCAGGCACGTACCAATGCTTTGACACCGCATCCCATTTGCCCCCTAATGCCTTTACAATATCTTTTTCTGGAAATGGTACTTTAAGAATTTTTTTTGATTGATTTTTCATGTATTAAGATTCCTAATATCTAATTTATTGAAAATAATATATTAGGTTAAGCAATATTTATCCTCCTATAATATAGACTGATTACTATATAGTAATTTTTTACTATTTGCACTAATTAACTATATAACTATGTTCAATTAACTGTTTTGATTTAATCAGAGCAAGAAACTAAATCAATTCTATTCAAACCACCTAACTTTAGACATATCATAGAGATCTAGCAAATTCAGGATAATGACATTAGCTAAACTATCTTCAACGCAAATTTGAGGATTATATTTCAAGATTCAATTTCAAAAACTGGTTCTAGTATGAAAATACTAAGAGTATTGTAATAACACCATTATTGCACAAATATAACCAATTATTACAATATTATACTCAAAACAAGAATAATTTTTAGCTTTCAATACTATACTAAATACAAATATTTTTACTCTATAGGTATGGAGATATAGAAATTGGAAATCTACATTGGAATAACGCAAATTGCCATTGCTATAATATGTGTATTAGCTATAGCAGCATTGTTATTGGCAGTTTCTTCACGTTTTGGTTTTCCCTTTACAATTGCTTTAGTTTTAACTGGAATAGGTTTAACAAATCTGCATGAATATGCTCCGAAAAGTATTCAAATCCTATTCCAATCAGATATTTCACCAGATTTAATATTATATATTTGCTTGCCAGCATTAATATTCGAGTCAGCATTAAATTTGCATGCCAAAGAACTAAGAAATAATATAAAAGCTATTTTGTTTTTGGCTATCCCTGGCTTATTAATATCAACTTTTATTATTGGTATAATAACTCATTATCTTACTAATATCAGTTTATCCTATTCATTCTTACTTGGTTCAATCCTAAGCGCAACTGACCCTGTTGCTGTTATTTCTATATTTAAAAAATTAGGAGCTCCCAAAAAACTTACTATCCTTGTAGAAGGAGAAAGTTTATTTAATGATGCAACTTCTATAGTAACTTCAAAAATTATATTAACTGTAATATTATCTGGAACATTCACAGCTC
>JABSQI010000385.1 GCA_013215905.1 Legionellales bacterium
CTTAATTGCTCGACTTTGATAGCTTTAGGAGTTAATTAGTTATTTATTCGTGACTGCTTCTTGCTAAATCTCCCGTTATATTATTTTGAGTAGAATTCTACTACTAATTGCACATTATAATCAGGCGGCAAATCATCCACACCAGGAACCCTAGTAAATACGCCCGATAAATTTTTTTCATCTGATGTTACCCAGTCTATATCTTCCCTCTGCTTATGTAATTCTAAAGCTGCTTTCACTCTAGATTGGCTTTTAGCCTTATCACGCAAAGAAATTTCATCACCAGTAGATAATAAATATGAAGGTATATTAATCACTTTTCCATTAACTTTTATTGCTTTATGAGAAACTAACTGCCTTGCTTCAGCCCTAGTAGAAGCAAACCCCATACGATAAACTACATTATCTAAACGAGCTTCAAGAAGTTGCAATAAATTTTGATCTGTCGAACCTTTCTTTTTAGCAGCAATAGTATAATATTTACGAAATTGTTTTTCTAACACGCCATAAATTCGACGTAATTTTTGTTTAGCTCTTAGCTGCAAAGCAAAGTCAGTTATTCTTACACGTGCCGATCCATGTTGACCAGGAGGAACATCTGCTTTACATTTAGAATCTAAAGCTCTTACACCACTCTTTAAAAATAAATCTTTCCCTTCTCTTCTAGCTAATTTACATTTAGGACCTATATATCTTGCCATTTGTACTCCAAATTAACTACACTCGTCTTTTTTTAGGAGGACGACAACCATTATGTGGTATGCCAGTCACATCTTTAATAGTTAAAATTTTAATTCCTAAAGCAATTACTGCTCTAACTGCTGATTCTCGTCCTGGACCAGGACCATTTACAAATATATCAACAGATTTCATACCAAACTCATCTTTTGCTTTTGTACCTGCTTTTTCTGCTGCAACCTGTGCTGCAAATGGAGTACTTTTTCTAGACCCCCTAAAGCCTGAGCCCCCAGCAGTTTCCCAACAAAGAGAATTCCCTTGCTTATCTGAAAACATTACTATGGTATTATTAAAAGAAGCATGGATATGCATGACACCGTCATGAACTATTTTTTTATTCTTCTTTTTTTTAATTTTCACTTTTTGCTGGTTTGACAAAACATTACCCTCTTAATTTACTTAATAGCCTTTGGCTTACCTTTTTTAGTTCTTGCATTAGTCTTAGTTCTTTGCCCTCTAACTGGCAAACCTCTACGATGACGTATCCCACGATAGCAACCTAGATCACGCAGACGTTTGATATGCATAGAAACAGTTCTTCGTAAATCGCCTTCGACTTCGATATTTTTAATATTTGCTCTTATCTTTTCTATATCAACTTCGGATAAATCTTTAACTTTTACTTCAGGTGAAAGATTAACTTCCTCACATATTCTACGTGCTGTAATTCTTCCAATTCCATATATATATGTTAAAGATATTCCTAGGTGTTTATTTTCAGGTATGTTTATTCCAGCTATACGAGCCATATAATTATAATTCCTCAAAAATTTATCTTGTCAGCAAAAGTATGTTAGATTATATCAAAATTCATTCAAAATCAAGTAATCAACCCTGTCTTTGTTTATGTTTTGGCTCAACACAGATAACTCTTAAGCTCCCATGTCGTTTTATAATCTTACAATTTCTACATATTTTTTTAACAGATGCTCTAACTTTCATCATCTCCCCCTTCTTTTACGGCTACCACCTTGGAGATTAGCCTTTTTCATCAAAGACTCATACTGGTGCGACATCAAATGTGATTGCACTTGAGCCATAAAATCCATAATTACTACCACAACAATTAATATGGATGTCCCCCCAAAAAATGGTATTTGCCAATTATACATCATTATCTCTGGTAAAATACATACTAAAGCAATATAAATTGCTCCAACCAAGGTTAATCTAGTCATAACACCATCGATATAATTAGCAGTTTGTACACCTGGCCTTATTCCGGGTATAAATGCGCCTGATTTTTTCAAATTATCCGACATATCCTTAGGATTAGCAACAATTGATGTGTAAAAGAAAGCAAAGAAAATAATGGCGCTAGCAAAAACTATAAAATATGTTAGCTTTCCTGGAGATATCATAAAAGCAATATCGCTTAACCATTGTGTACGC
>JABSQI010000386.1 GCA_013215905.1 Legionellales bacterium
GTAACTTCTTCAGAATCAGCTATCTTATTCATTTTTTCTAGATCTAGTTTTAGTTTTTTCACTATTGCATCAATCTTACTATCATCTAGCGGAGGTTCAGTATGTAGCAATTCTTTATGAAAAGCGGCATATCTTCCATGTTTATGAGCAGCTAATGCCATCCTAGCAGCTCTGTCTGAAGCACCACCAAATATTGGGAATTCTTTTAGAATAACTTTTACTGATTTATTTTTTTCTATTAGTTCTTCAACAACTGTGTGCATTTTACGACAATACCCACAAGCATAATCTAGAAATTCAACTAAATACAACGTTCCATTTGCATTACCAATTGTAGGGCTTGTGTTTGATGTAAAAATTTCTTTTTTATATTTTGGGATCTCAGCTTGTATTTTTGCTAGCATTTCCTTTTTTTGCTTTTCTTGTAAAGATTTTGAAGCCTCAATTAACACTTCAGGATTGGTCAGCAAATAATTATGAATTATAGCCTGGATCTCCTTTTTTTGTTTCTTGTTAAAGATTGTCTGTTCATTAGCTGCTGCAGCAAAGACTATCTGGCTACTAAAAAATACACCTAGTAAAAATGTTATTTTTATTAGTCTCATTGGTATCATCCTTATCATTTTTATAAATTATATCTTAGACTATCCTATTTTAATTATTTATTGTCAAGACAATTATTTCTCTAACTAAAATGGTTCAAGATTAGCATAGGATAATACTAACCTTTTTATACCGTAATCTTTAAAATTTATTTCAACTCTAGTATTTGCCCCATTTCCTTCCAAATTTAATAGTGTTCCTTCACCAAATTTTTTATGTCGCACATTTTGACCTAATTTTAACCCACTCTCATGACTAACAGTAGCTTTTTTAAATTGAGAGCTTAAGGGTCGTTGGACTCTGATTTTCTTTCTAATCTCAACTAATAAATCACTACCCATCTCTTGAATAAATCTAGAAATCCTATGATACTGTTCACTTCCATACTGTCTTCTAAGTTCAGCATAGGAAACATATAATTGTTCCATTGCTCTTGTCATCCCAACATAGCACAATCTACGCTCTTCCTCTAATCTACCTGGCTCATCTGCAGACATTTGATGAGGGAAAACTCCTTCTTCAACACCAACCATAAATACAATTGGAAATTCAAGACCCTTTGCACTATGCAAGGTCATCAACTGCACACAATCTTGCTGTTCTGAACCTTGAGTTTCCCCTGCTTCAAGAGAGGCATCAGATAAAAACGATTGCAAGGAGGTATTCTCAGTATCTTCGTCTGTAAAATAATTTTTTGTCGCAGATACCAGTTCTTCCAAATTTTCCACTTTAGAACGTGCCTTTTCCCCTTTTTGTAGAGAATAAAATTCTACTAATCGCGTACTTTGGAGCATATTTTCAGTTATTTCATGCAACTCCATATTAACAGCATATTCTTGCATCTGTTTAATCATCTGAACAAATCCTTCCAAAGATGATTTAGCTCTTGGGGAAAGAAGATTATTCTCGATACTATGAAAAGAAGCTTTCCACAAGGAGCAGAAGTTCTCTTTCGAGATCTGACGAATTATAGATAATGTGCGCTCGCCAATTCCACGATTTGGCTGATTAACTACTCTTTCAAAAGCCGAGTCGTCATGAGGATTTGCAATTAAACGCAAATATCCAAGAGCATCCTTTATTTCTGCTCTTTCAAAAAATCTCATACCTCCATATACCCGATATGCAATACCAGCTTGAACTAATTGTTCTTCAATAACTCTTGATTGCATATTAGAACGATATAATACTGCAATATCAGATCTTGCATATCCTTTAGATACCCATTCTAAAATCTGATCTACAACAAATTTAGACTCATCTAATTCATTAAAAGCTGAATATAAAGCAATTGGCGAGCCTGTTTCTCCAGCACTCCATAATTTTTTTCCAAGCCTTTCGCCATTATGACTAATAAGATTATTCGCAGCTTGTAAAATAGCCCCAGTAGAACGATAGTTTTGCTCTAGTCGAATTGTAATCGAGTTAGGAAAGTCACGAGAAAATTTCTTAATATTTTCAATTTTTGCACCACGCCATCCGTAATTAGATTGATCATCATCTCCAACTATCACTAGGTGGTTTT
>JABSQI010000387.1 GCA_013215905.1 Legionellales bacterium
ATAGATTTCATGTTTCTCTTCATGTTTAGGGTGTGTACCACTTAATGCCATAATACTACCATAAGTAATATTACCATTTAGTAAAGGCTCTGAGTTAGCTTCTGTGACACTTTGATACTCATCAAGTATGATTTTATCATAATGACCTTTAAGTTTCGCTAATGAACCATAACATATGATTTTACATCGTTTAAGATACTTAGCAGCTTTCCATTTCTTAAATTCAGAAGGAATAGCTACATCTCTTAAGTCTGTTTGAGGGGTTACCCATAGAATAGATTTACAATCTTCTTTCTTTATTTGTTCTATTGTAATACGAGATTTACCTGTTCTCATAGCAAGTAACAATATACCATGTGCTACATCAGGTAACTCAGATATAATCTCATCTTGTAACTTAGTTCTTATTGAATGTATATCTTTCATAATTTATTTTTAAGTGACTTTACGAAGGGTTCTAAATTGTGTCTTTGAACCATTCTAATAAGTGTTCTTCTTGAAACACATAACAATACACAAGCCTCAGTTTTAACACCTTCTGTCCTAACTAAAGCTTGTTGTATATTATGTTTATGCGCTACTAATATATTTAAACTACCTTCATAGTCTTTTTTTACATATCGTCGTTCACTCATATCTTTCTTTTAATGTTTTAACTATACTTTTTAAGTTAGTAATATATAGAGGATTAGAGGCATAATGTATTCTTTTTAAAAAGTTATAATAACCTTCTCCTTTTCTATATCTATATTGAATCATATTTTTATACCCTGTAATAGATAGTTTCCAATTATCAAATTTAAAGTATGATTGTGTTTCACTACACCATAAACCATAGTAATTATTTCTTACTGTAGCATTATATGAACCATATGTCCATCCACACTCTTCAATTGATTGAGCTAGAACAATATAGTAAAACTTTACATCTTGCTCTATTAACTCATCTCTCATCTCATCTATAGTTACTGCCGTACAATTTACGGCGAATAACATACTTAATTGCAGCATTATTAATTTCATGTATTTTATTTTCGTTAATATTATACTTTTCCTGTTGCTTTCATAATCTATTTTTTAAAATTTCATCGGCATTAAAACGCGCTTTAGATAGGTGTTAGCATTAATACTACTCTTGTACTATTTCACAATTCCTTTCTAAAAAGTATTCTATGGGGTCAATAAACCCACCTCCTTTATCAAAAGCACATTGCCACACTTTTTTATCTTCATTCCAAATAACTCTTTTTATAACTCCAGCATTGTGCTTTAACAAATTACCTTTTAATATTTCAGTTCCGTTCTTATCTTTATGTCCTGTTTTCATAATTTTATTTTTAAGTTATTAATCCGTACTAATGCTAACATCAAATAAAATAACATTGCTACGCACGTTTTTTATTCTAACCGTTATAAACAATTGGAAGTTAGTTTTGAGGATTTTAACCACCCTTTGCCTACCTCGGCAACGCTCATCTTTGAGCTATAACTAAACATCCAATTTTGTTGGTACTTATAAATAATGTACACTTTCTACAATACCAACTGTTTATAACATTATTTAATAATCATTAAAACGCTTTTTACATTTAGCGTTAGGCTTAATACTTCACTAAGTCAGCACTAAACCTCCAAAAACCTTGCATATTATCAAACCAAATTTCAATATCATTTAGTTTATATCCTTTGCCTTTTGCGTGTTCAATCATTTCTTTTTTGTTGGGTTCATTGTCTGCTGTACCTTCGAGCCACATTTCCCAGTCTCTATCTCTATATTCGTATTCCATGTTTTTACTATTTATCCGTTTCGTACATAATCCTAACAATATGCAACAGGCATTAAAACGACCTGTTACACAGATATTATTCTCCGTAAAACTTATCTATAGTGCCCGTTAAAGGATTTCTATGTTTATTTTCTATAATATAAAGTTATAGTTTCTGATACACCATAGGTTAAATTAAATTCTTTGTTACTTGTCCACACAATAGTATTATCAGTACCATCAATAGTAACTATACTACCTACATAGGTATAAGGTATGGTAAGAGTAGGTAACTCATAATTATCTGAAGTAAACTCTACTTCAATAGGAGTACTATACTCTTCATACACATACACTGT
>JABSQI010000388.1 GCA_013215905.1 Legionellales bacterium
TGCTATTTCTTGATGACGAGTTAGTCTAAAACCCATTTTTAAACGTTGTTCGGTATTAAAATAACCTAGTAAAATATTTGGTAATTCGCTAGAAGCCCACGTTAACAACTCCGATTGTGCTTTAACACCAACTCTGGAAACTGATTTATGAATATCTACTGCAGGTTTAAAGCCAGACTTAAATAAATGTTTACTTAAATATATTTGACCGTCTGTAATTGAGATTAAGTTTGTACAAATGTATGTTCTAATATTTTCTAATTGAGTTTCATATATAGGAAATGCAGATAAAGTACCATAGCCGTATTGTCTACTCATTTGAGCAGCCCTTTCTAATAAACGTGAATGTTGAAAAAAAACATCTCCTGGATAAGCTTCCCTACCTGGAGGATTTTTAACTAATAATGACATTTGGCGATAAGCCTTGGCATGGTTATTCATATTGTCAAGTATTAGTAAAGCATGAAAACCTATGTCTCTAAAACATTCGGCTACAGCACAGGCTTCGTATGCTGTAACATAAACTAAGGCTGCAGGTTCAGATGGCCTGGTACCTAATATATGTGTGTATCACATAGATCCACATTGTTTAAAAAATTTTTCTAAATATTGAGTATCTACCCCTCTCATCCCAAGGCAAGCATAAAAACAAAACAATCTTTTCCTACCCCTACCGTCAGGGGAGTTCCACCTATTTGAACGTTTTTGGTTACCTATAATACCTCTTATTATGGTTTCCTTTCCAGTATCTTTATCTCCTAAAATTAATTGTCTTTGTCCCCTACCCAAAGGAAACAAACAGTCAATGATTGTTCAACCAGTTGATAGACTATTTGTAACGATATCCCGGGATAATATAGACGGAGCTCTATTAAACACGGGCCTTATCACATTAGTAATCTATAATTTAAATAATATTAATATATAAAAATTTGTATTCTTATTTATTTTAATCCAATTTAGAAAAATCCTATAGTATATCCTAGTATTGATTATTTTTAAATTTTATATAGACTAGTACATTTTACTTTATATAAAATAAATAGTAATGTTAAAAAAAAAAATTGAAGAGAAACTTGCCAGTCTTGTTAGGGTAACGCCCACGCCTTACCCCTTTTGTATAGCATGAAGTATTACATTTCTTTTAACTAAATTTATATTTATGTTACACAGCCCTTATCATATTCAATTTTACCATTGTATATGATATTGAAACACTTACCTTATCGTTCTATTATTTGCCATAGTAGGATGATCTCGACGTGTTATTGCAGGGCAACTAAATATAAAGTCACTTGCATCGTATTTATTTTATTTAATTAAACAAAATAACATTTATGGGTGAAAAAATGCTCATTTATATAGAAATTTTACATACTACGAGTATAATTCAGTAAACGCTAGTCAATCTTATATCTATTCTAGTTTAGAGCGTAAAAATATTAAAACAGGGTTTTGTTTATTTTTATGAAGTGAATTTATGGCCTTTTTTGCTTTATGGTGGGGTTGGGGTCATAATGCTTTTGTACCCTCAATATGGATAGGTGCTAAATGACCCCCTGTTTTTTTTCCTCATTTTAGCTGAAGAGGGCTAGCTTTTTACAATACTTTAATTCTTTTTACATCAAGTTGTTTATTAAATTGAGCAGATTTGAGTGTACGGTTTAAAACCAACCGTTCAGAAATTGTTAGTGTATTAGCCATAGTATTTTTTGCTGGGGCACATTTTATTGAAATTCAGTGTTTTGAGTATATAAGGTCAGTAATTTCATTTAGAGATTCCATATATGGGTGTTTGTTTTACAGTATAACTGGTTTACACCTTTTTCATGTTATTATGGGTATGTTTTTTATTTTTATAACAGGAATGCGTATAGCTTGCGATCCTTATATAAGAGAGGATGGGTTAGAGTTTACGGTAGATCCTTCTAAAAAAAATAATCTTTCTAAATTATTAAATTGTAGTTTTACGATAAAAAAAAATTTACAGTGATTTAGTGGACGTCATTTATTAAGTCATACTCTAATTTATAAAGAATACAATAGAAATTTATCTAATTTAATAGGTTGTTTACCTATTTTATTGTTACCTGAAAATTTTATACGTATTAAAATTTTTAAT
>JABSQI010000389.1 GCA_013215905.1 Legionellales bacterium
TTTTTTACCCCTCCCTTTTTTCATACCTAACTCTTCAACTATAAATTCATTTATATTTTGTAAGTTTAAAATATCTAGTCCATTTTTTTGTGTTGCTCTCTCTACATTCCTAATATATTTGTTCAACCCCTTATACATATCTTTAACCTCCTTAAATATGTCTTTTTGAAATTCATCATTTCTTTCTGACATTTGCATAAAGTCCTCGCTAGTCTTTGCTTTATGCTCTATTATTAGAGTATAATTCTTATGCATGTCAGTTATTATTTGCTCCTGACTACTGTTTAACTTTTTAAACCAATAGGAAAGTAAAAACCCTAATGCTAGAATAATAATAGCTATAAAACCACCTATGCAAGATATTATAATAGCTGTTTGAGTTCCATCTTCCATTTAAAACAACCTCCTGCAATTAAAGGTTAATAAATTGTATTTCTTATCTTTTATTTCTTCAAATCTACTTAAAAACAAATCTGGATTTATGTCTGTTGTTTTTATTATGTCGGTTTTCTTTAAAACGGTTTCGCATAATATAGGGGTTTTAGTACCTCTTTTAAACCTTATTGTTTTATCATTATAAGTATAACGAACTGAGCATTTAGGGCTTAAAGATGTTGCAGCTCCAAAAAGGGTTAATAATTCGTCTGGCTTACTATAAATGGCTTGTATTTTATTCCTATTGTAGTTATCGCTTTTCATTTTCTCCCATTTATAGCGGTTTCTAAATATTGCAAAATACATAATTATAGACAAACTAATTAATGTAAAAATATCAAATAAATTAATATTTGTTTTATTAAAAAATAACATATTAATGTTATTAAAATAATCATATCCTAATAAATTTAACAGTCCAAAACCAATAAATAAATTAAGCATATTTTTTTCACTATTTTTAAAAACATAAACAGCCAAAGAAATCATTATAATAGAATCAATAACCCAATAAAGGCTATTACTATCAAAATACTCTGGAAGGTATCTCATTAATAAAAACAATATGAAAAATAATCTTAACATTATCCTTGGTTAGGTCTTTCTTTTGGTCTACCACTTATCCATTCATTAATTTTTTTAGCTTCTTCTTCAAAAACAGATTCAATAGCTTTGATAGTTTCTTGATCTTCTGTTTCTCTCATTACCTTTAATAGCTTCCTTACTTGTACTTCATTCATAATTATTAATTTAAATAGTTAGTTATATCGTTTAATATTTGGTCGTGTATTACTTGAGTATATCCGTTATCAATATCATCTTGAGTAATAGTATTTAATTCATTTTCTAATAAAAATTTAGCACTATCGAAATTTCCATCTTCTAACCTTAATAATAATTGAGTTAATTTATTATAAAGATAATTTACATTAGCATCTGTTAAAGTTCCATCTCGATATAGCAAACCAAAACTACCCACCTTAAAACTAGAAACATAATCCCTCCCTAATTGTTTCATCTTATTGTTTAGTTTTAAATACAACTCAGACAATTCCGTCTGGTTTGTTATCTCGCTAAAACCTACAGGCTGAGTTTCACTATAAACTATAGATGGTATTGGCTCGTTATCTTCTTTATAAAATTTCTTTTCCATTTCTAATAATATGAATATGTTGTCCAACGATTAATGTCATGGTTGTATATAAATTGTGCAGACCCCCCTTTGTTTAAATCAAAATCACTTTCATCTGCTAAAAGCATTCTGTTTGCTGCTGTGCTTGCGGAGTCATTATCTTTAAACTTTAATTTCTTATCCGTGCCAGAATTTATAATCGCAACTATTCTATTAACACCAGCAGGCGGAGCAACCATGCCAGTAAAATCTCTGTCATGAGCATCGGGATCGATAAAGTGAACATTTGACGTTCCTAAATTATAGTTATCAATATCTACTGATCCTCCTCCCGTTTCGGTGTAGTTTGTTATTTGACTGCTAGGCATCTGAGTAATTCCCGTAGCATGAGCGTAGTTTCCTATCTCAATACTGGTAACATTCCCTCCTTCATCAACAACAGGAACGCCTCCTAAAATATCTATAATATCTGTAAGCGTTCCAATAGTAACACCATCTTTTTTGACAACAATATTAGAACCCGTAACCGTATCTCATTATTCTCATTTTA
>JABSQI010000039.1 GCA_013215905.1 Legionellales bacterium
ACTTTTTAGCTATTATCTGCTTGACGGCTTACTCTAACTTTAATTTTGGCAGTAATATCGCTCTCTAGTTGAATTAAAATATCATATTCACCTACAGTATGAATCGGCCCATCTGGTTAATTAATATCACTTTTTGCAATTTCAACATTAATTTTTTGTTTAATAGCCACAACAATTTCACGTGCCCCAACAGAACCATATAAACGTCCTTCATCGCTGGCCATAGCCATAACATCAAATTCTTGTTCTGCTAAAACTTCAGCTTTTTGTTGGGACTCTGTCAAAATAGCATTAGCTTTAATCTCCAACTCATGTCTACGTTCCTCAAAACGTTCTAAATTCTCTTTATTTGCTACTTCAGCTTTACCAAAAGGTAATAAGTAATTACGCGCAAAGCCTGCTTTTACATGCACTAAATCACCCAATTTACCTAATTTACGAATATGTTCTAATAATATTACTTGCATAAATTCTCCTCTAACTATGTTCTAAAGATCTAAGATTAAATTGTTTCTCTATAATTGCAGTTATAATTAATAATAAAATAATAGCTGGGGAATATAACATAAAAGATATATAGAAAAACACCAGAATCATTTTACCATTTTTACGCTTTCCTGCAAGATAATGAATAACGCTCATACCAACAAAAATAAAAGGTAAAAATACTATTGGTAAAAAAGCCTTGGTTAAAGACACATCAAATAAAGTTCCAACTAAAGCAATTATTAAGCATGTATTTGACACCCAGCTAATAGTAAGATTAATAAATTCTTTTTTAAAACCACCATCATTATACAAGTGCGCCTGAATTACTCTAGCTATCATCATAAGAAATACTATTTCTATCAGCTTTAAAAGTATTATGACCCCAATAAAAAAATTACTTAATATTTCATAAGCTCTGATTAATAAATTAGAATTACTTGAAGTGTCATTTTTTAATTTCATAACTACCTCAAAAATCACAGTTTGTAACGTATTAATTAAATTATTCAACCACTCAGGAAAAAAACTATATATGATAACAATACCCAAAATACCCAGAAAAACTAGCAATTCTAATATTAAGGACCAAGATGATGTTTTTCTTAGCACCCCTGATAGTACCCAAATAGGAATAGCCACTAATATTAAATTCTCTAAAATAAAATGATTGCCATTTAAAAAATAAGCAAGCATAGCCACCATAGCCATGCACCCAAGTAATTTTGCCCCTTCTATTTCACCTTTATGCAAAGTAACTAATGACATAATTATCATCGCTACCCAATTCAACAAAACCACCGTAGAACACAGAACCATCGCCAATAAAGCGTTGGTTCTTGTTCGCATGATTAATTTTAGAGTATTAACAACCATAACTACCTGTGATTATCACAATATGGCAATAAAGCCAAAAATCTCGCATATTTTACTGCTTGGGCAACTTGACGTTGTTGATAGGAAGTTGTCCCTGTAATTCTGCCAGGAACAATTTTACCAGTCTCTGTAATAAAATGTCTAAGACTGGCTACATCTTTATAATCAATAGCATGATTATCTTCACCAGTAAATTTGCCAACTTTCTTTTTATTGTGTCTCATATATAAATCTCCTAAATAAATTATAATTTATCTTCTTTATTCTTTTTTGCTTGCTTAAATAAAATAGATGGTTCTGTAATCGCGTTATTTCTCTTTATAATTAAATTTCTTATAATAACGTCATTAAATTTAAAGAGATCTTTTAACTCTTTTAAACTATCATTCGAGCATTCTATGTTAATCAAAGCATAATGTGCCTTATAAACTTTATTTATGGGATACTCTAGCTGTCTTCTACCACAATCTTCTTTACGGTGAACTTTTCCGCCACCCTGCTTGATTGAGTCACAATAACGATCTAACATACTAGGTACTTGATCTGACTGATCAGGATGCACTAAAAATACAATTTCATAGTGTCTCATAATTTACTCCTACGGGTTTTGATATCTTCTAAACAATAAAGATATCAGGATTAATTTAAGCATTAATTGTACAAAATCCAATTGTGAAAATCAAAAATATTAAAACCATTAATGCTAAATATTTAACCATTTCACTACTAATAATACTATAATATCTAACAATAGCTCTTTTATAAATCCACTAGAAAGAATACTATTAGGGATATTAATAACAATTTTTTTTAGTTAATCCCCACTTGAATAAATCTCCCTTATTGCAAGACATGTAAAAATTTAGCCTATTAAGCTATAAATATTCTTAAACATTCCCTATAATACCCAAAATCAATTTCATAGAAAGCTAGTGAAAAATAAACTTGAAACAAAATTAATGCACTATATAGGCAAAGCAGTTGCCGATTACAAACTAATTGAGACTGGAGACAGAGTAATGGTTTGTGTATCAGGGGGTAAAGATTCTCTTACTTTACTAAGCATCTTAAAAATGATGCAAATTCGAAGCAATAACAAGTTTGAAATTTTTTCATTTACTTTAGATCAAAAACAGCCCGGTTGGGATGATAGTAAATTAAAACAATGGTTAATAGATAGTAAGATAAATTTTACCATCCATGCTGAAGACACATACTCCATTGTCACTGATAAAATCCCTCAAAATAAAACATATTGTTCACTTTGCTCTAGATTAAGAAGAGGAATAATATACAATTACGCTACAGAACACGGCTTTAACAAAATAGCTTTTGGTCATCATCGTGATGATTTAATAAATACTTTGTTAATGTCAATTATGTATAATGGGCAGATTAAGTCTATGCCACCTAAGTTACTATCCGATGACAAACGCAATATTGTTATTAGACCAATGGTATATTGCCAAGAAAAAGATATTGCAGAATATGCTAGCGCAAAGAATTTCCCTATAATACCCTGTAACTTGTGTGGTTCCCAAGAGAACCTAATTCGTAAAAAAGTGGACAATTTAATTAAAAATTTATCCAAAGAAAACCCTAAAATCCCGAGCAATATGCTACATGCTCTTTCATCTTTACAACCCAGCCAATTAATGGATCAAAATCATTTTGATTTTAAGTCCTTAACAAATACCAGTACCAATAATTTTATTATCTAATAATTGACAATCACTAGATAAAAGAGTAATTTGAAATAGGAAATACATTAAGGAATATGTATTGGAAATAGGCAGAAGAATGGCTACACACCTAAAAGACACTCTCAGCTATCTTGGTAATATAAAAATACAACGAACAAAAAACCCACATGTTGGCCTTAGAAAAATAAGGGTAGCAATTGATAGAAATAAGCATTATACAAAAATAACTAAAGAAATTTTAAAAAAACAAAATAAAAATCTAACACCAATTGTGGCAAAAAAAATTGACAAAGAACAAACACTAGAAGCAATATCTGAACTTAAACAAGATCTACAAGAACTGCATCAATCACTAGAATTACTCAAATCACAAGAACAAGATCTACTAACATACACCAAAGGAGAGCAACATAATAACTCTAAAAAAAGAAATATCAGCAAGAAAAAACTGAATCAAGCCTTAAAATCTAGAAAATATACCAAAAAAGCTATCTAGAACCTTGCATAGAAAATATGTGAGATTTGCAAAACTTAAAATCTATTTACATAAATAAAAATATAAATAATCCACCTACGCATATTTATAAATAACTTAGGGACACATTTATGCTTTAATATTGTACTTTGAACTGTTTTGTTATGGTACAATATTTACTAATTGGACTAAAATCACTTACACTTTAAAATTCATGCATATTATATTAACTTTTATATTTAGCTCCTTAATTCTATTAGGAAATTGCTTTGGGTATGCTCCTAAAATAGATGCGGAATATAAAGGAGGAAACAAACGCCATATTGGCAGATACGGAATCTTAATTCCAGTATACAAAATAAAATCAGGTATTTTATTCACTAATCTTTTCTTAATGCACGACAGCAAATCAAGTATTGAAGGTAATTTTGGCTTAGGTCTTAGAAAAAAATACAGAATAAAGCAATTTTGGGTACCTACGGATTCTGGGATATTAGAAGAATCAAAGATGTTTCAAAAAAAATCCATCAACTTACGATTGGAATAGAATACTTAACTCAACATTTCGAAACAAGGTTCAATGGATATTTACCACAAAATAAAAGGTTCCTATTTAATACTTCCGCAGTAAGAAAGAATCCTGTCAGATTAACTAGAAACTACAATGCGACCACTGGCAACACAACCCAAACTGTTGACTATAATGCTGACACTGTTAACAAATATCAAATTCCACTTGCAGGATTTGACTTTGAAATTGGAAGCAATTTTTTCAATAAATTTGAAACTCATGTAGCTTATTACCACTTCAATGGTAGAAAAGGCGCTAAATCTGTCAATGGTTGGAGAATGAGAGGAAGTATTTATGTATATAATCAAGGCAACCAAAGGTTTGATATCCAAGGAGAAGTAAATTATGACAATGTGAGAAAATGGAGTAATTATTTGGGGATTAAATTTACTTGGGCTCTTGGTAATAAAAATAATAAAATTATTAGAAACTCTCTTGACGACAAAATGACCATACGAGATGTAGATGTCATTGCAAATTCTTCAACCGAAATTTTGCCTTCTAATACTATAATTTCTCAATTTGAAGAAACAGCTGGTTTTGCTATTGCTGCTCTTGGTCAGGATGAAATCAAGACGCTAGGGTTAAAAAACGCTACTATTGAAGGTAATGCTATTCATACTAAATGGGATACTGACAGTGAAATCAATGAGGTAATAGCAATATTAAATACAAATGCTTCAAATAACTCCTACAACTTAATGGGTAAAATTACTCAAGATGGACAAGGAAACATTAAATTTTTACCTCTAATTAATTCTAAAGATAATTCTATCAATATAGAAGTTAGTAATGAGATAGCAAAATTATTTTCATTACACAGCGGTTATACTACAAAACAGATAGAGCAGGATATATTAGCTAATACTGCTCAGCAACAACAAGCATATATTAATTCATATAAACAAGGGAAAATTAATAAACAAAGTGCTTCAACTGTATCTCTGACAATTACTAAAAATATTATATTCAAGGATATCAATAAATATATCTACCGAAATCCAAATAGAACATATAGAGCTACCAGCGAAGATTTAAGAAATGATGAATGTGCTGTATATGGTGAAGGATATTATCGAGTTCCAATAGTAATTACTGATCCACAAACCCGTTGGCTTGATTTACCTGATACACCTTTGAGCTTCAAGATGTCAAATACTGTATTTAATAAATTGCCCCAAGCTATTAAAGATAAAATTAAGGAATATGAAAAAAGTCATAATATTAATATTGATATAAATAATATCGAAATTATCTATGCAAGCCAAAATCTAACTTTTGGTTCAGATGCAGAAGATAATCCTGATCCTAATAACCCTGCTAAAATACCTCTAAATGCTAATGAACCTGCAAGAATTAGATATCATGCTTATGATCATAATGACTCTCCTCAGAATACTATTGACCCGTATTCTAGAACAAGTTTGCGAGAAATATATGTCATGCCAATCAATGGTAATACTATGACACCTATTGCTAATGGAACAGACCAAAGTACCCACACTCATTCATTTAACAACAACGATAATCATGGGAATCTTTTATATCGTTACAACGTCTGGTCCCCTAGAAATAGTGGTAATATACCTGATAATGTATATTATCCCACCAATAGAACACCAGCAAGTACCAGAAGAAATCAACCTCCAGGGGCTTTTTATAGTCTTGGAATACAAAAAGGTACCCCATCTCATCCTTCTACTGGTAAACAAGTAATTATCACTTATCATCAAATATTAGAAAAGAGTGATCTAATAAAAATGGAAGATATAAATACTCATGGAAAAAATATAGAAAAATTAAAAGCTAAGTTAAACACCTATATAACAGGAGTTACCCACACCAACAATAATTATCCAGGGATTGATAATACTCATAATTTTATTAGTAATATTACACCTTTTGCTAAATTAAATGGGATCTCATATACCAATAATAGATTTGAAATAGATATATAAGAAATATTTTAGTAGATTATAAATTTATATTCTTGTTAGCTACTAATCTAACCAACTAAAATTCAATCTAGCATAAGAGCACAACTCCTTTTTGTTCTTAGCATAATTTTTGTCATACCTACTAACTAATTCCCAAAACTTACTACTATGATCAAGATAAACTGTATGACATAGCTCATGAATTAAAACGTAACGGCTCAAATGCTTTGGTAAAAATAACAATTTATAATTTATACTTATATCTTTATTGGCTGAACAGCTACCCCAGATCCCAGTTTGCCCCCTTATCGAAGCATAACGATAATCGATCTTTATATCCTTACTAATAGAATCTAAACATGGCAATAAAACTGCCCTAGCTAAATTAAATAACCATAACTTGATAGTTTTTTTAAAATTGTTTTCTGTAATATTCCCAACAATAACTATCGAAGAACCTGGCCTTTCAATATAACTACACTTACCTTTGCTAGATAAGTAGCTTACTGCATACTCTTTTTGTAAAAATTTAACAAATATATTCTTTGGATAAAAAAATTCTTGCTTTGGATTTTTTTTGATCTGTTTCAACAACCAACTTTTGTTAAGCTGAATAAATTTATCTATATCTATCTTAGATTTTTCAGGAATGATAACCTCTATACCTTTTACACTTGTATAGGCGATTTGTGGTCTTTTAGCCTTTTTGCTTATTCTTACTTGATAATCTAATAGAGCGGTATTATCCATACAAAAAATTATCTAGTATAGATTTTTACAAAACTAATTGTTTTTGGAATTAGTTTTTTCATTGCTTGATTCATGGCAACAACACCCCCATAGGCATCATCAGTAGCACATGGAACCTTAGCCTCAAATAGCTTACTAGCAATAATTTTATTCTTCTTAATATCGTATATATTAGCAATATAAGATACCCAGATTTCACTTGGAGATTCTAAAAAGATTTGGTGCCATTGTAAAATTCTAATACTTAATTTCCAATTAGCTGTTTTAGCAAAAGAACTATCTACAACAGCTTTAAATACACCAGCTTTATTAAAGCTCTCTAACAGTAAGTCTTGTAAGAGATTAGCAGGAGCAGCTTCCCATTTACTATAGGCATACTGTCCAATTTGAAAATCACGCTCGGAATATAACATAGCATTAGTTTGCAAACCACGAACAGCACTTGGAGTATCTATAGATAATACTTCCTGATTAGTATAACTTTCCCGAATTTTTACAGATTCTAAAGTATAGTAATCTATGGGCTTTACCTTGACAGGTCCTAGGCTACAACCCGAGAATAAAAATAATGATAATAAAATTACTTTTCTCATCTACCTTCTCCAGGTCCAACTCTAGATCTATCTCTACCTCTAACTAACATTGATGGCTCTTCTTGTAACTCACGAGATAAACTATTGAAATTTGCCAAAGCTTGCTCTAAACTTTCCATTGTTTTACTCATCAAAGGAATTAATTGATGATTCACATCGGTTATTAGTCTACTTGTACCATCCATAGTATTATTAAAATATTTAGTAGACTTACTAATATCTAAAGAAGTTTTATTAAAAGCAATTAAGGATTTTTCAGCATTTTCGATAAAATTAGGCATACGAGAAGTTAACTTTGAAATATTATCTATCATCATATCAAATTTTTCAAAATTCCTATCTAATGCTTGCATTTTATTAGACAACTGTGCGGAAATTATATCAAAATTCTTTAACATGTTCTTAAAATTCTGTTGGTTCTCATCATCCAAAACACCTTCAATTCTTGTAACAAGGCTTTTTAAGTTAATAGTAGCTTGATTTATAGCCTGATCTATTTCCACAAATAAAGAAGGACTTGACTTAATAACAGGATATTCTTCATTTGGACTAGCTTGTATTTTATTCCCATAGGGAACCAATGTTTTTAAACCAATATATGCCAAACCTGTTATCCCTTGAGATATGATAGTCGCATAAGTTGCATCGGTTACAGGAGTATCGGAGGCCACCTGAACTGTTAAAATAATTTGCCTGAAGTTTACTTGATCAATTTCAATCTTATCAACGTACCCTACTCTCACACCATTATATTTAACTGGGGATTTCTCTGAAAGCCCAGACACTGATTCACTAAAGTATATTCTGTAAGTTGTATAATCTACATCGTCAGAGACTCGGGATAACCAGTACACCCCATAAATTAATCCTATCCCTAAAACAATTACAAATATACCTAAAAATAAATAGTTAGATTTAACATTCACTATATATACTTCTTACATTAAATTTATAGCCATAAAATAATATATTTTAATCAATTTTAATCAATTTGGTAATGTCGTTTGGATCTTTTTCCACCAAAATACAATTGGATCTCATTTTCTTGTACATTAATCAACTCATTCATAGGCAAATTGGCTAATATTCTTCCTCTTCCAATAAATGCTACTCTATCTGCAACATGCCATAAAGTATCTAAATCATGAGTAATTAGTACAATTGTTAAATTCAATGAATCACGTAAGTATAGAATCAATTCTTCTAAATTGTCAGCACTATTGGGATCTAAACCCGCAGTTGGTTCATCTAAAAACAATAATTCTGGTTCTAGTGCCAAAGCTCTAGCTAATGCAACTCTCTTGACCATACCCCCACTAAGTTCTGCTGGATATAAATGAGCAGCATGCGCTTTTAGGCCTACTTGTTTCAAACGTAAAAAAGCAATCTCCACACATGCTAAAGCACTTAACCCTGTGAACTCTTTTATCGGAAAACAAATATTTTCTAGAACTGTCAATGAACTGAATAATGCACCATGTTGAAATAACACCCCCCAACGCTCTTCTAATTTAACTATCTCTTTATTAGAAACATTCAGCAATGAATTACCTAGTACGTTAATCTCACCTGAATATGGTCTTTGTAATCGCAAAATCGTTCTTAAGAGAGTTGTTTTTCCAGAACCTGACTCGCCAACAATTGCACATATTTCACCAGGCATAACTGCAAAATCAAGATTTTTATGTACAATTGTATCACCAAATTTATTAGTTAAATTTTTTACTTCAATTGTATATTTCATATTATATATTCTGCCAACTAAATATAACTGAAAAAATTGCATCAGCAATTATAATTAAAAATATTGCTTGTACTACACTTCGAGTAGTATTCTTCCCTACACTATCAGCACTTAATTCTACCCTAAACCCTTGAAAACAACCCACCAAGCTTATAATAAGAGCAAATATAGGGGCTTTACCGATTCCAATCAGATAATGTTCTAATTCTAATTCATTTTGAATACGCATTAGATAATCAGAAAACTCTACATGCAGCATAAATTTCGACATTACCATACAACCTATAATTCCAAATACATCTGCGAGAAAAGTTAATAAGGGAATAACAAGTAACATTGCTAATACTCTAGGCACTACTAATCTTTCATAAGCAGCAATCCCCATGGTATTAAGAGCATCAATTTCTTCATTTATTTTCATCATTCCAATTAGCGCAGTATAAGCAGAACTAGTTCTACCAGCAGCAATAATAGCGGTTATTAAAGGAGAAAACTCGCGCAACATTGCTATCCCAGAATAATAAGCAATATAAACATTAGCTCCATATGTTTGGAGTTGAAGTCCCATCTGAAATGCTAAAACAATCCCAACTAAAAAAGATAATAGAGATACAATAGGGATTGCATTAACTCCACCGTGTTCAATTGATGCAAATATTTGCTTAAAAGAAAATCCCCGCTTTTTTCTTATCATACGAACAATACTATTGGTAACAGAGCCAATAAAATTAATAAATAGAACTAAATTAGTTATTTTCAAACTAAATTGATAACCTATTTTTTCAATTATTGACATTTCCTGCGCAGTAAAATCATCATCACCATTTAATTGCAGTTTTTTTACTTCTTCTAATAGAATTAGCCTGTGTTTACTGAATCCTTCCAAAATTATTTCAGCATCGATGGATAACTCAGTAATAATTGTATTAATTAGAGAGGCTCCTGTAGAGTCCATTCTCTTAATATTTCTAGCATCTATTATTACTTTATTAGCAATGTGCTTAGGTAAGGTTTTGATCTCTTGAGATAACACATCATACAAAAATATAGT
>JABSQI010000390.1 GCA_013215905.1 Legionellales bacterium
TTATATTTCTATCACGTCGATAAAAGGGTCTAATAAAAAAGTAAAGGCAAATATAAATATTTAAGAATTTTCTAAAATAATTCTTCTAAGCACAGAAGATATCTAGTTTTGTTGGCAATATTGCTATAAATTCACCGTTTGAAACACTGCCAATGCAGTAGTAATAGTTAGTGAAAGGTACTCTTTTCTAAACAACAAATATCAAATTTGATTTTTAAAACAGCTATATATAGCATTACAAAAATTATTCAACTAGCTATTCCTAGAAATAGGTTATAAGAAGGTAGCCAATAGGAACTAATACATTTGATAAAGCAAGGAGAATAAACTACAAATTATATAAATAGAAAAGAAAAATAATGCTAAAATTATATTTAAGTTACTATTCTATAAATAAAGTCTATTAAGAAATAATGAAATCAATATTTTTAATTATATTTTGTATTATGTTTGGATTATTATCAGTTTACGGGAATAACACTATTCATAAAAACAAATCTGTTCACGGAAGCATACAAGTAGTACGTTTTAATAATATGTTATGTATGCGTTTTAAAGGCGTAGAAGGTAATTATAGTGGTAGGCAAGGATGTATTTATAATGATTCTAATAAAATGATTTTTAGCTATGCTAAAGTTTTAATGGGAAGCTTATTAATGGTTAATGAACCTAAACGTATCCTTTTTATAGGTCTAGGGGTAGGGATATTGCCTTTAGCAATGCGACAAACAGTCCCTGATGCAATTATTGATGTAGTTGAATTAGATCCAAATGTTATAAAGGTTGCTAAAAGCCATTTTAATTGGCCAGATGATGATGAATATTTACTGACACATGTAATAGATGGTAGAAAATTTGTTAAAAATGCTATCTCTATATCACAAAAATACGATATTGTTATATTAGATGCATTTGATGATAAGTATATTCCAGCTCACCTGATGACATATGAGTTTTTTGAAGAAATTAATAATATTTTAAAACAAGATGGAGTATTTGGCGCAAATACTTTTACACGCAGCAATTATTATCATAATGAATCAGCTACTTATCAAAAAGTTTTTGGTGATTTTTTTAATGTTGTCAACTATGAGAATAGTGGCAATAGGGTAGTTTTAGCTAAAAAAAATAGATTAGTTGATAAACAAGAAATGTACTTTCAGGCTAAGAAATATAGAAGCGTCTTTAAGGAAGTATATGATATCGATATAGATGAGCTAATAGAAAATATGAAAATTAATAAGAATTGGAGAACAAAAGCCAAGGTTCTAAAGGATAGTTAGTTGTATTCTTATAAGTATTTCTGCAAATATTCAATAATAATGTAGTTTCTATATCGGGATTTATATTTTAAAGCACTCAATATATAAATAAATAAGAAATATTTTATATTTTGCTTCAGGTGTTAATGTATTAATTTTGCATTAAATTGCCCTTTTAACAGCATTAAAGAAAACATAATACACATAAATTAAGTATTTTTTACTGATTTGTTAATTTTTGTTGTTGGATAAAGTAATATATGCACTAAGGAAGAAAAGTTGAGCAAGGACGCTCGTTATATATCTGTGAATTTATGATAGCAGGAAGATTAGAAAAGATATTATTGAGATATTTTTTTGCTATTAAATGGGGTGCTGAGTAGAAATTTTTATAAGAAATTCTATATAGCACTCCATTGTGTAAGAAACAAATGCCCTAGACGAAGCTGATTTTTTTAATCTTTATACATTAAAAAATCGTTTAAAATTCATTCAAATGATTAGCTATATTGAAAAGAGTATTTATCATTTACTTTAGGTGAATATTTAGTGTCAGATTTGTTATTTAATATCCATTTTCCTATATAAACAACTGGGGTATCTAGAAAAGCTACAATTAATTTAAAAAATAGTGTTGTATAAGCAATGGTGAAAACAACTTCTATCTCATATACGCCATAAAAAGCGATGAATACAAATACAACCGTGTCAATAGTTTGGCTTATCATTGTTGAATAGTTATTTCTTAACCATAAGAATTTACCATTAGTTTTCTTCTTTAGCCAAGCAAAAGCCCATACGTCATGTGCTTGAGACATTATATAAGCAGAAATACTAGCTAAAGCAAT
>JABSQI010000391.1 GCA_013215905.1 Legionellales bacterium
TCCTGCAGAGTTTAAAAGTTGGTGAAGAAGGAATTTCTGTTAGTATAAAACCGGTAGGCAAAACATCAAAAAAATTTAGTATAATTGTTAAACCTACAAGTGGTAAATTTAGCGATGAATTAGTTCCACAATTTGATGGGTGGTATGGAAATAATAATGCAAGAGGTTATGGAAAAAATATAGATATTCCAGGTGATGCACCAACAAACAGAAAAGCAAATGAAATTTGGAATTTACTTTTAAAAGAATTAAATAAAATAGGAGTTAACGTAGAGGGTAAAAGAGAGATATAAATGGAACAATTAGAATTTCTAGATACTTCTAGTGGTTGGACATATACTGGTCAAGAAATAACAGGTATGTACGAACGCGCTAAGGAAAATAATGAAATTAGCCAAGATACATCTTTAAAAAGTTGGTTGAAATCACAGCCTTTTACTGTAAAAGAAAAAGCAGTTGCGCCAAAAATAAAAGGTATTTCACGTGAACAGTTTGATAATAATTCTGAAGAAAACTTAGTACCAGTACTTAAGCAACTCTATGGTGATGATATAGATATTGAAGAAATAGCTGGCGGCATAGATGCTATTAAAGTAAAAGATAAGCATAGTAATTTATGGAATGAAATTGTTTTAAATACTCAATATAATCGCGATGGGGGTAATATATTTTCAGGACTATCTAATCTTAATTTAGAAGATGCGCCAAACGCATATGATAATTTTCAAGCTTTTTTAAAACAAATTTCACCAGGGGCAATAGAAGCAGATGAAAATCTTAGTCCTGACTATAAAAAATATTTAACTGATAGATATGAGACTAGCCAAAAAGCAAAAAAAATAGAGGATTTAAATATTAATTATAATACTGGGATATATACTTTAAATGAAATTAGAACGGCTGGAACTAAGCCCACTCAGCCTTTAAAAAATATGGATTATGAGGAAAGGATAAATACTATGGATAATATTGCCACTATGGCAAGTAATTTATGGACTGATATTTTAGCTAATCCCGAAAGCTATGGACTCACTCAAGATGCAGTAGCTAATGCAAGTATAAATACTTTAGATGAAGCATCGTTATCCTCTGGTCAAATGCAAGATTTGAATACAGTAGTATGGGAAAATCTCAATAAAGAATTAGCAGGAATGAATATGTGGATAGATGAAGAATCTTTCCAAGATAACTTTAGCGCATGGACTCCTGTATTTCAAATGGGTGAAGCAGATGTAAAATCTAAAATTGCAAAACAAAATTTTAATGCCTCGGCACAAGCAGGAACTTTACCTGATGAGCTAGGGCTATTGCAGTCTATGGATACTAATATAGAGACATTGTTTACCACTAAGAATCCTGATTTAAAACCTCGTATTACTATTATAAAAGATCTTAATCTTATTCAATCGGAAATAGAAAAAATTCAATTACAAATTAATGAATTAGATCCGGTGAAAGATGAAAAAAAATTAAATGCTTTAACTAATCAATATAATAAGTTCAAAACTCAATACTTTGCTACTCAGCAAAAATTGGATAAATTGGAAGACCAAGATCCATTACAATATGATTATACGGGACAAAGACCAGAAGATTCCAATGTAAGTGAACAAAAATGGCAAAGATTAGCTGCGGCTACAACAGAAATTGAAATAGAAAATGGAGTTAATAATCTTAGCGAGTTAACCAATATAACTGCTTATTATAATAATCTAAAAAAGCAAAGGTTAATGATACAGCAAGATGCTGCTAATGAAATAGTATCGATAGATTTAAATAAGCTAAACTTAAATTTAGATACAGAAGGCGAAGCCCTAACGGCATTTGATTATGATCAAAATTATTGGTTATATAATAAACTAAAACAAAATGGGTATGATGTAAGCGGCGATTCGGTAGAGATAAATTTAAATGAATATTTATTACACTATAGTATATCATTTTAATCTTTCATACAAGGTAACATAAAATCTCTGGATTTTTAAGTGAATAATTTAAACTTTTAATAAAAAGTGTAAATTTATAAATGTCTCATTATTTTCAAATTAATAATAATATCTTAAACATTGATATAAAGGGTATAAGAATAAATGTTACCCCTAAAAA
>JABSQI010000392.1 GCA_013215905.1 Legionellales bacterium
GCCAATCGAAGATGTTATAAAAGTCTTTGATACTTATGGCTATACAAAAGCACAAGGGCTTATCAGAGGAGCTGATGAAGCGGTTGATTATGTAAGTGATGATGATGTAATTTATAAAGAAGAAGGTGATATTCCGAAGTTAGGAATGAAACTTGCTCTGGACGAACGAACTATGACCGATTTAGACCTTATGGAGCGTTCATCTGCTTCTAATGCTGCTAAAGAAATCATTAAAAAGTTGTTTGGCGACACTAAAAAAGTAATTTATGGTGTTTACGAACAATCAGAATTTCTTTTTTTACAAGCGTTGTCAACTGGACTTATGATAGTTAAAGAGGAGAACAATGTAGGTACTGGAATTAGAGTTGACTTCGGTCACCCCGCTAAAAATAAGTTTGGAGCTTCTGTAAAATGGTCAGATACAAGTGCTAAGCCAATTGATGACATTGAAAGAATAATTGACAAGGCTAGTGAGTCTGGAGATGTTATTCAGCACGTATTAATGGACAAGACATCATTTAACAGCTTTAAAAACAATGCTCAGGTTAAAGAATTGTATGCAGCACATATAGGTATTACAGGTTCAAACATCCCAACTCCATCTTTAAAAAAGGTTAATGAAGCGTTGTTAGAAGACAAAGAAGTTCAAATTCAAATCATTAATAGAAGTGTTAATTTCGAGAAAAACGGTGTTAGAACAACTGTTAAAGCATGGGAACCTAACAAGGTTGTGTTCTTAACGTCTTTAGAAGTTGGAACATTGTCTTACGGAACATTAGCTGAAGAAAATCACAAAGCTAAACATGTTGAATATCAAAAAGCAGATGATTATATACTTGTTTCTAAGTATCATAAAAACGATCCTCTTAGAGAGTTTACTACTTCTCAAGCGTTAGTTGTTCCAGTTATTGATAATGTAGATAGTATTTACATTTTAGATGCTGAAGAAGCTGCAACAGATACGCAAACTGAAGGCGATGTAAACTTTGATTATGAAGGAACTTCTTACACTAAACAATCAGTAGTTGATGCAATTAATTTAGCTGACGCAACTTTAAAAGCTCTTATCAGTAATCAAGATTCAACATTGTTAAATAAGATTAACAAATTATCTGAGGAAGGTATTGAGACGTTTGAAGCTAATATTACAACTTCAGTATAGTAAATGTATAGCACTGATTCAATAACTCATTTAGTTGAAAGAATAGGTTTTGGTTTACCAAACGGCATGTCGATTTCTATCGATGTGCCAAACCAAACTGGAACTTCTGGAAGAACCATTTCAAGTTTTCACAGATTAGCCACATTAAAAAACCTTTATGAAACAGTTGAGGTTATTAGTATGGATGGTCCATCTTTCAATTCTTATTTACTTCAGCTTAAAACCGACGCGGTAAAGTCTGTTGTAGTAAGAATATTGAATCAAAATAATTTGTACCTGGATAGTTTCGATTACTCAGGTACAATTATTACTAAAACTGAATTGTTTGATGAAGCAGTAGGTTATGCAATGGCTATTTCTGCAATAGAGCAGTTTATTTCTACTACTAGAACAAATTCAACAATAAGATCTTTAGAAGGTTCATATAAAATGTTGAAGATTGAATTGGAAGGAGCTAAAAACAATAAAGGAGTAGTTGTAGCAGTAGGTTTAAGAAACTTACTGACTACTTCAATTAAAACATGTTCTGATAGCATATTTCCAAATCCGTTAAAAATAACATCTAAACCAATCTGGTAATGAATTATTTAAAGGAAAATCCAGTAGGAATTGACAAGCAGATTCAAAAGATGCAGATCAAACTATTTGATAATCTTGGTTTCAGCAATTTTGAAGGTTATGGACGTGCTTATATCGATACCCAAAAAGATAGTGTAAAGCCTATTTTCTTTCAATCTGGTATTGATTACAAGGAATTATTACTTAATGATTCAATCAATGGAAAGTTCTTTTTTATTGAGGATCCAGAAACGGACTCAGAAATGACAATGAGTGAATCTAAGGTTGATATAATTTTCTTGGTAAACCTAGTGAAGTTATACCCGAATATACCATACAGAGCAGACGAGGAGTTCAGACAGCACATTTACAAAATACTTAAAA
>JABSQI010000393.1 GCA_013215905.1 Legionellales bacterium
TGCTCTACAATATTCAAAAGCCCGAATCACAGAAGTATTATCTAATAAAAATAATAACAAATGTTCTAGTGTAATATATTCTAACTTCTTGTTTTTAGCATCAGTTAGAGCACTACTTAAAGTTAACTCTAACTCCTTATCTAACATACTGTATCTTCCCATGTATTGCATATAAATCTCCTACTACAGATATTACCTTTGCAATACAACATTCAATTTACGTGCCAAATCAGCAAACAAGCTATTTTCTCTGACAATGATAGAATCTGCATGGCTTATTTATATGCATAAAGGTAATTAGATATATAATGTTAACATTTAATTCTAATTTCCAACCCTTCTAATCTATTATGTATTTTCATATATGTTATTACACCCAACATAAATTTTGTATGGTTCCAATATGCAGCATTTGTTAACTACTATAAATTTATACCTTTTAAATCTATATTAATTATAAAAACAAGTTATTAAGACAATGAAAATCAATCTCTTATGTGACTTTATAAATATCAAGAGTTTACGATTATTTCACTAACTAACAGTCTATAATTAATATATAGTTAAATTTTATATTAAACCACTATAGCTAAAACACCTCTAGAATATCTTAAGCTTAAACTTAGTACCTCTAAAAAATTTTCCCGTGGGGCAGATGATCCTAACAATATTTTTGATGATCATAGTAAATCTATATTTGAAATAGGTGGCAATGATCCTGCCTATACCGTTTCTAGAATATTCTCAAGGAATGCTACCACAAAAGGTTCAATGTTAGGATTACAAAAAGAATCTTTCTTCCCCCAGTCTAAATACCTTTTTAATATTAATCAGGAACTTCAAGGAAATACTACTCCAAAAGAATGGGATGGTTCTGATTTTGTTGCATCTGAAAATTTTAGCATGCCAATAAATGAAAATACAGTTAATGCCCTTATTGAAATTTATAACAAAACATATGCCCTATTTGATTTCGACAATGAAAATTCTAGAACCATCACCGAAATTCTTGAAGATAGATATACAAATGCAGATGGCAAAAGCCTAACTCAAATAAATAGTTTCAAAGACATCATCAACAAAAATATCTCTAGTTTAGCTGGAGATTCAACTTATTTTTCCAAACGATTGAATCCTGTTTTAGTAAATGACTATTTCCATTTTTCTAATGAATCTGATAAATTATTAATTGACGCCATTTTTACTTCAAATTGGTTTTATCAAACAATGTTAAATGTAGAGAAAGAAATAGATGGCAAATATTTTTATAATAGTGTTATGAAAGCTCTAGAAAATGGCTCAATACCTAATAATAGCAGAGGAATTTCAACAGATAGAAAAAATAAATTACAAAAATTATTTCAACAAGAATATGAAAAGAACATCCAGTTAGCTAAAAACAAACACCATCAATATGAAGAGCAATTTGAACCAATTGAGAATTTGCTAGATGGTTTTGCTAAAAAAAATTTTAATCAAAAAAATGAAGCAATTTTACAACTATTCGAAAATAATGTTTTTGCCTTAGCTATAGATTATGCCACAGACAAGTACAATGATTTAAAAGATAAAAAATTAATTTTAACTCATATGTATGAACATATTAAAAAACAATATTGCACTTCCTGATGATAAAAAGGAAATATTAGAATCTAAAGTTCTCAACTCATTAAAAAATCTAAGAAGAGAAAATTATAAACAATTTATTAAAAAAAGTTTTGAAAATTTCAGAAAAAATATAGCTATAAACAAAATGCTTATATGAAACAACTATTTAGTGCCTCAAATGAAGACTTAGCCTTTGATGTAGTAAAAGATGAAATTAATAATAAAAAAGATCAGATAGCTGTTCTAAAATCCATGATAAAATATATGAAAAAAAATCCAGATTATAAAGACAAAAACCCGGAATTTTATAAAAAATTACTAAAGAATTAAAAAGTCTAACAACCAAAAAAATGAATATACTTCAGTGGAAGGATGGTTAGGGGAAGAATATTCTTCTTTACCACATCTTAGTATTGAAGGTGGAAACTTATAGAGTACGTTGCTGACTATTTACTGGTTTTATTCTAGTAACTCCTCCTAAAAGTGGAGTATTT
>JABSQI010000394.1 GCA_013215905.1 Legionellales bacterium
AGGATGTACTACAACCAAAGAGTATGAGCAGATCTGTATTAACATAAACTCAAAGCAAGCAAACAACAGTGATAGTATTACATCTATTCAAAATCATCATTCTGCTAACAAACAGCAAAGCAATATTTATTTTTCATACGATAAAAGTGCTTTAAATAAACAAGATATTCAAACTATAAAAAGCCAATCCAAAATTCTAGTATCTAATCCAGAAAGAAAAATTTTCATTACTGGGCATGCAGATTCTAGAGGAAGTAACAAATATAACATGATACTTGGTGAAAAAAGAGCAAAAGAAATAGCAAACCTATTCATTAACTCCGGAGTAAAAAAATCTCAAATTGAGATTATGAGTTACGGTAAGACAATTCCTGAAATACAAAATTCTACAGAAGAAGCTTATAAATATAATAGAAGGGCTGAAATTTTTATATATAATGATAACAATATAAATAAAAACACCCAAAATATGAATTCCACTAAGCAGTATATACTTACCAAAAACCTAAGTAATACATTCTATTTTGACTTTAACACAAGTACTTTAGCTGAAAAAGATATTGCCTTTATTAAGAAAAAAGCTACCCAAATCAAGAAAGATTCAAATAATAAAATTTTTATAGCTGGATATACTGATCCAAAAGGTAGTAAAGAATATAATTTATCTCTAGGATATAGAAGAGCTAAAGCTGTTGTTGATTTATTAGTACAAGTAGGAATAGCAAAATCTCAAATTGAAGTGATTAGTTATGGAAAAGATAATCTTAAAATTGATGAAGACTCAGATATAGCTAACAAATATAATAGAAGAGTTGAAATGTTCATTTATCAAGAAAATAGTCAAAACTCAACAATTTCTAATATAACAAGCTCTGAACCCCTCCAAAAACCAAAAGAGATCCTTTACATAAATTGCAGATATTCAGAGATCAGTAAAACTCAGCCAAGCATTGCTTATGGAATATTATTGTTACTAGGAATAGTTACGTCTTCTTTCGTTTTATAATTTAAATATTATTATATTAATTGTCTAGTTAGCTATATTATAATAACAATTTGAAATTATTATATATTTATGAAGATTGTTACTATTTTAAAAAACATGTTATTAGTTCTGATACTAATAATCATCAGTATCTTTTTTTCAACCACAAAACTTAACAATCAAGAAGAAACATCCAGTAAAGAATATGCTAATTGTTTCATTAAGTGCCCAGCAAAAAATAACTCAAATAATATAATAATCGATCATGGAATCATTACATTAAGTTATAACATCGAAACTAAATTTTCTGATTGGGTAGCATATAGAGTAAACAAAAATAACCTACACGGAAAAACAAAACAACGTAATTGGCAACAAGATCCTATGCTCCCAGAGGAATATGCTTTACATCCAAAAGATTTTTATAGATTAAGCTCTCCTCCTTTGCATTGTGATAGAGGACATCAAGCACCGCTAGCTAGCTTTAGCAATAATCCTAATTGGTATAAAACAAACTATGTTTCTAATATCACTCCCCAAAAGTCTAAACTAAATAGGGGGATCTGGGCAAAACTAGAATCTAAGGTTAGAAAACTAGCAACGAGCTATGAAACAATATTTGTACTTACAGGTCCTTACTATGAAAAGCAGTATAAACTCCAACTCCCTTATGCTAGCAAACCTCATAAAATACCTGCAGGATATTGGAAAATTATAATAAATAATACAACTAATCCAATACGAGTATCTGCGTTTTTATTTCCACAAGAGCCGATAAATAATGATACTTACTGTCATTATTTAACAAATATTAGTAACATTACAACAAAAACAGATTTACAATTTTTCGACTACCAAAGCTTGGAGTACGAACCTTTAGACAATGAATTAGGATGTTAGTATATAAAATACTCAAAATTCATTTCCCTCAATTTATATAAAAATAATTTATTTTGCAATTTAGTCACTCTCTCCTATATTTACAATAGGTATAAATTATAAATTATAAACATACATGAAAAATTTATTACTAACAATTGTAAAGCCCCCATTTTTAGGACAGTTCATAACTGGAATTTCATAGCTTAAATTATACTCAATTAATACTCCTCA
>JABSQI010000395.1 GCA_013215905.1 Legionellales bacterium
CCTGCATCTGCTAGGACATGAAATTCATGGGATGTTTCTCCTCCAATACTTCCGGTATCAGCTAAAACAGATCTGACATTAAGGCCCATTTTAGCAAACATTCTGTGATATGCTTGCATCACTATTGTATATGTTTCCTGTAATGATTCTTGGTTTTGGTGGAAAGAATATCCATCCTTCATAGAAAACTCTCTACTTCGCATAATGCCATATCTTGGCCTTATTTCATCCCTAAATTTAGTTTGTATTTGATAAACTGTGATGGGTAGATCTTTATAGGTATTTAAGTCTTGTTTGATCAAATATGTACCTATTTCTTCATGAGTTGGGCCATAACAATATTCTTTTTTATGTCTATCTTGAATTTTTAGTAGCAGAGGGCCATATTTATCCCATCTTTCGGTTTGCTTCCATAATCCTGCTGGCTGCACAGCCGGCATTAAAATCTCTGAAAACCCGATCGAGCTCATTTCTTCACGAATAATATCTGATATTTTTTGCAATACTTTTAATCCAATAGGCATCCAAGTATACAACCCACTAGATAATTTTTTGATCATACCTGTCTGAATCATTAGTCTATGGCTAGTAATTTCAGCATCCTTAGGAGTTTCTTTTCTTGTTCCAGAGTATAAAGAGGTGTATCGCATTTTAATCCTATTCGAAGTAAAATATCTATTATAATATATATATTATTTAAGATAAATAAATCTAATAGTTAATAAAATATACAAATATAAAATATGCTAAATTTGAAGAGCATATCTATTAAATTGTTATAAGCTTGAATTAGCTAAGAAGTGAGGAAATTATAATGGAAATAACTTTGCCATCTGAAGGAGAAATAATAAAATTTGTCGACAATCAAATACATGTTCCTAATAATCTGATTGTGCCTTTTATAGAAGGAGATGGTATTGGAGTAGATATCACTCCAGTTATGCAAAAAGTTGTTGATCATGCTTTACAAAATGCTTATGAAGGTTCGAGGAAGATTTATTGGCTTGAGTTATATGCAGGTCAGAAGTCTCAAGATCAGTTTAATACATGGTTACCAGAGAAAACTTTAGAAATGATTAGAAAGTTGACTGTTGCAATAAAAGGACGTTTATCTACTCCTGTAGGTGGGGGGATCAGATCTTTAAATGTTGCTATTAGACAAAAACTGGACTTGTATGTTTGTCAAAGACCTGTCAGATATTTTCAAGGAACTCCAAGCCCTGTTGTTAATCCTGAGAAAGTAGATATGGTAATATTCCGAGAGAATTCTGAGGATATATATGCAGGAATAGAGTGGGTTGCCGGTAGTTCTGAAGCACAAACAGTAATTGATTTTTTACGTAGCAATATGGGGGTTGATAAAATTAGATTTCCAGATAATTGTGGAATTGGATTCAAGCCTGTATCTAAGGAAGGAACAGACAGGCTTGTAAGAGAGGCTATTCAATACGCTATCGATCATAATAGAGATTCAGTTACTTTGGTACATAAATGTAATATCATGAAGTATACTGAGGGAGCGTTTATGGAGTGGGGATATCAATTAGCTATTGATGAGTTTGGTGCTGAACCTTTAGATGGCGGACCATGGCATAAAATAATTTATAATAATAGAGAGATAATAATTAAAGATGTAATAGCTGATGCTTTTTTACAGCAAATATTACTTAGGCCAGAAGAGTATTCTGTAATAGCTACATTAAATTTAAATGGAGATTATATTTCAGATGCTTTGGCTGCTCAAGTTGGTGGTATTGGTATTGCTCCAGGAGCTAATTTATCAAAAAATATTGCAATATTTGAAGCTACACATGGGACTGCTCCTAAGTATGCAGGTCAAAACAAGGTTAATCCTAGTTCTTTGATTTTATCTGCAGAAATGATGCTTAGATATCTTGGATGGAATGAAGCTGCGGAACTTATAGTTAAGGGAATGACTACTACTATAAAAAAACAGATTGTAACATATGATCTTGCAAGAATGTTGAATAATGCAACAGAAGTAAGTTGTTCGGAATTTGGGGATGAAATTATAAAAAATATGTCGAAGTAGGAATTGATTCGGATGAATTATTGATGTTTTTATAAATATTACG
>JABSQI010000396.1 GCA_013215905.1 Legionellales bacterium
ACATATCTTCTGAAACACAAAATTTAGCTTTTTTTATAAATATCTACATACCTTATCTTTATAATTTTGATCAATTGCCTTAAGAATTTTAATCAATAAAAAACAACACACTTAGCCTTCAGTATTTTGGGGGATCCTCTACGAAAACAAGGAATTAACTAATAGTATTAGCAAGGCTAATATAAAAAATACGGCCGGTCGTTTAATTTTCTTTAAAAATAACATTGTTAATGACAACTAAACATTATAAATAATTGAAATTTAAACATTAATATTGACCTTAGTCATAATTAGAAAAACTAACCCTAGATTCAAAAACTTAAATCCAAATTAATACATTTCAAATGAAAAAATTATTCCTTTTAATTACAATCATATGCTATAATACTATCAGTAATGCACAATCTTACGGTACTAACTGGGTGGAAACTATTGATTGGTTAAACATTCAACTTGACAAAAAAGAATCTGTCAAGGTCAATATTGGATCAGGTTGGGAAAACCATGACTACGGTTTCGATATCGATTATAACGGTAGAATTCTTATCAAGTTTATGGATGATGACTTTAACACTTATAGACTTACAGCAAATATCAAAGACTTAAAATCTTATTATAAGGATGATAACATACTTGAACTACAATTTTCATCACAAGTTGTTAAAGCCGAAGTCTTACATTTCACAACAATTAAAGAAATAGATTACTTCGATGGTATAGAATTTAATATTTATAAAAAAGGCTTATCCGTTCAACTGGCTGAAGGTTTTAATCAGTTGATTACTCTTACTAAAAAAGGAGAAATTGAAAAATCAAACAGATCTCATCATAACAGCATGCAGGTAGCCACTAAAAAAATGCTCGCGCAACATGAACAATTAACTGAGATAAAGTCCTCCAACTTGGAATTAATATATAAATATAAAGGCAGCGAGATTGCAAAAGCAGCCTTTATTAAGGGGTACAAAAACATATTCAACAACCGTGATGATATTGAATCATCCACAAAATTATTTGTAGAAGCTATTATTCACGATCCTTATCTAATTTTCCTGAGAACCATGGTTAAAAATGGAGAATTAGATGAAATTGGTAACACTAAAAATTCAACTGCTAGCGAAAAGTTAAATCTTATCCTCACTATTTGTGCACTAAGACAAGACAATCAACGCGTTTTTTATAAGTTATTTTTATTACAAATTAATGGGGATAAAGATAATTATTCATATTTCGATGATGTGCTTTCAGAGATGCGAATAACAACCGGATATGTGGATGAACGAATATTCCTTGCTAAGGTATTGTTGATGAAAACCAGTCGAAAGGCATTTCGTGGCCATGCAAATACTGAAATCTATAAGTATAGAGCCTTTGCTTATAGAATTTTAAGTGACCCAGAAAGTGGATTAAAGGAAGTTAACAAAGCTTTTAAATCTAACCTTAGAGAAGAATGTCTTAGAAACAGAGCGTCATACTATTCTTGGTACAAAAAATACCAAAAAGCGATTGATGATTTAGTAGAAGCCAGAGAAATCTATTTGAAAAATGGTAACGAAAGGAAAGTAAAATCAATAGACAGAGTTATTGAGCTATATGAAAGATTCAAAAAATAATGATAACACTATTCTTATAACTTAATAATTGTCATATTAATTAAACTTTAAAACAAATTAACCTACCCCTGTATAAAACAAAAAAGAGGATGTTATAAAATAACATCCTCTTTTTTTATTTTTATTATAGACTAATTATCGTTTCAATGAGAAGTGTGCTTTAAACTCTTTTTGAGTACTGTCAGCTCCTTCTATATAGACAATCTTAAACCAGTAATCGGTTGCTGGCATTTGACTTCCGTTATACGTTCCATCCCATCCTGCACTATCAGGATCTAATTGCTTTAATAATTTTCCAAAACGATCAAAGATATAGATCTGAGAAATTGGGATTCCTTCTTGCTGAATAATTTTCCAAGTATCATTAACTCCATCACCGTTTGGTGTGAAGAAATGTGGATAGTCTACAATCATTACTTCTTGAGGATCACTCCAACATCCTTGTCCGTCTGTAATAGTTACAATATGGATTCCCGGAGACA
>JABSQI010000397.1 GCA_013215905.1 Legionellales bacterium
GCTAATTATTATTACAGGACTATCTCCTATTTGGAGTTGATTTAAAATATCTAAATTAATATAATCTACGTTAGCAGGGATTGTGAATTAGGATATTTTAAAAGGATTATATGCTACAAAAGACAAATAATCTAATTTGCTTTAGTAATCTTAAACTGTATATTCAACAGATATTTAGTATAAATTTTATATCTACCAAGCATAAAGAACTTATATAAGGAGATAAGGTAATGAGAAAGTTTATGATTTTAATATTAATATCATTTCCAATTGTTCATGCAACATTACTCTCTGAGTCAAAATATATAGAAATTAAATTGTTAGCTTATACTCATGGTTCAGGATATTATAAAATCATATATGATAAAATAGTATATAATGTTATTATTAATGAAGAAGAAAATGAAATTGCCCCAACCAGCGTCATAGAAGCTCGCTTAAAAAATGACATAGGAATACTCGGAACAACAAATACGCATATATTTCTAATGGATAGTTTTCCTTCTCATATAAATAGCTATTCAGAACAATATAAAATATTTATTCTCCATGGTGATCTAAAAAGGAATAGTAAATCAGATAGGGAATTTTCTATCAAAAGAGGAATTTCTAAACATATCTACATGAAAGATATGAAAGCTTATACAATTAAAATAATTAAAGATTTACGTTTATTAAATCCAGAAGAGATGAGATTTGCTCTGAAATTTTGGCTTTGCTAAATACTTCAATATAACTATATTGAGAACTCAAATAAGTCTTATGTAAATAATATATAAGCATATACTAGAACCCTAATTTTTTTATTGCTATGGATATTATTACATATTTATACTTACTTATTTATTCATTCGCATCATATAAAGCTAGATCTTTCTTTGCAATGACAGTGTTAAACATTTGCATAGTATTATAACAATTAAAATTTTCCATGATCTGATCACAAAGAGGTCTATAAGCATCTTGATTTATTCCATTAATTTTATCACTTAGTGATACTAATGATGCCTCAATATTTGCAATCTCATTTTTAACTACCGTTTCTTCTTTTCCATCTTTTTGTAAATCTTCAATTTTTTCTTGAAGATTTTTCAACTCTACCAAATATGTATCTATTTCTAAATTTATCTTATCTTTATTTTCTCTAAATTGATTGATAGCTGATAAAATCTGAGTTTTTCTAGCTTGCCCATGTTCTTCAAATGATTCTATCTTACCATCTAATAATCTAATAACATCTTCTTTTCTGTTTCCGAGATCAAGAATTTTTTGCTCAATTTTGTCTTTCAAATTCGAAATTTTATCACTATTCTCATCCATAGTTCATCCCCCCTAAAATATGTGTTCTTGGTTGAGTATAGCACCACAAAATAAATATAGATAAAATTAAGCTACTATCAAATATATATATATTTAATTATATAAACTGCTAAGAATCACAACATAAGTTTAAATAGCGGTTACATATTACGTTTTATATACATATAACCTTTTCTATATAAAAGATATTTATTAAATTGTACATAGTAAACATGAATTCTATTAATAATTACCTAATTAATCTCTTAGTTAGTGTGTAAAAAATGTCCTGCTATCATGACAGATTTTTCTAGGGTAGTCATTTTAAATATATATGCTAGAATCATATTTAATGTAAGCGTACTTTAAAGGATTATTCAGGATAAACTATGGAAGATTATAATATAACAAATATTAACAAAATATTACTTGAAGTAAATTATTCTACTCTTGACCAATGTTATTTAGAAGGATTTTATGCGAAATCTCTCTCAGAGAATTCATACCCTAAATACTCTTCTTGCTATAGGCAATGGCTTGATGGATATTTAGCAAAAGAATACTCTATAAATACTGAAAATACGAATAATTTCACTAAATAATATAAAAAGAATATTTAAAATATTCTATTGGAAATTCTAAATTTCTAATGTTTTTTGCCCTTTATAGGTATTAGTTTAAGTACTTGTATAACCAACAAATAGGAAGATCTATCTAAATTTTTGATATTTAGTAAATAATACAATTGTTGCAAAATGCTTGAGACTTTTGTACCTTTATAAAATTCTTATCATT
>JABSQI010000398.1 GCA_013215905.1 Legionellales bacterium
TTTAGAAAAATAGTAAAATAGCTCTTGGAATGGCTATAAGACTACTGTTCAAAATTTATAGTTATACTTATAGGGATTTAATTGTATAAAACGGTATACTATTGGTTACAACATAAAGAATGCGCCCATATTATCCATAACTGAGCGCTATTTTACCCCATAGACATGAATTTTTTATCTAGTTAACCTATAAATTGAAGATTACATTTAAATTCTTTTATATAGGTAGCATATATTGACTTAATAATTGTACTTAGGTAATAATTCTTAAGAGAAAAATATGTTTTTTGTAAAATCATAAACTGTATTTCTTAATCTCAGTGATTTAAGTAGTATAAATCAGATTTAGTATTGCACTAAGATTGTGATCTGGGTACCTCCTAATGTGTTGAAAAACAATTATTTGCTCATAAAATTTGCATTCTCCTTATCTGGAAATTCACAAATCAATACTATTAACTACCTATCTTATTAAGAGCATTACATAGATATTGGGCTCAGGCCTGTTTAAATTCAGTAGCTCATTAAACATTGCATAAGCAAATTTAAACAACTTGATTATAATCTTTGGATTTTAACAAATGAGTTGTTCGTAGATTATTAAGCCAAGAAGCTGCTATTAGAGTTAACTGCATCCTCAAATATTAATTAGCTAAAGTTAGTATATGTTAATGATTATATTAATAAAATTTTCTAGATTAATATTCTAGATTCTAAAAATACGCTCCGCATGTCAATTTTGCAAAGAAAGATTTTAATAATATTTAGTAAGTTTATTTTATCTATGTATAATATTTGCATTTAATGAGTGATATATGCTATCATTGTTTTATTAATAATCTTGAGGGTTTATAAATGATGAAATTGAAAACTTTTCTTCCTATTATGATGGTTTTTATATTAAGCACAGGATTTGCCACTAAGGAAAAAAATGACTTTGTTGTCGTTGATTGGCCTTCTAAATATACTCATATCCAAGAGCCAACTGAGCAGATAATAGCTATACCTGCAAAAAGTAAGTTTATTTTGGCACTATCTAATACTGTTTGGGGTGGTGTTAATTCTGGAAAACTATATTTTACACAGGATAGTAGTGTAATAAGCGTTGAAGGTGGGCTAAATACTACTGTAGATAATCAAACTCATTTAATAGACTTATATGTACATCAACCTAAATCAAAAATTACTTATAGGTATGGTGAGTTTCATATATTAAATAAATCTGATAAAGAAATAAAAGTCATTCTTGTTGCTAAAAAAATATCTGACCCAAATGATACCTTGACATTGGTTAATAGCGGTTTGGAGAAATTAACCTACGCCATTACGTATCCAACTGTAAGAATTAGCCAGTTAATTTATGCTGGATTTAGTGCTGCTTGGGGATTTACAAAATCTAAGGCGATACTTGCATACTAGTTTTGGTACAACTTAAAATTTCATTAACTTTCATCATGCTAAGATAAGTATTTTATTAGATTGCAGATTAATCTTTACGTAAGATACTTATTCATGGAGCAAGAACAGTGGTTTATACCTGTGATAAGAAGATAGATAAATTGAGCATATGCTTATAGAATAAAAAAATACTCTAGGATTTTATAAAACAGCTGTAGCTTTGGCAAATAAAAATGCTCGTATTGCTTGGCGATTACTAGTTAATAATGCTGCTTATAACAAAAATATACCAAAGAATTACTAAGAGAACATATTAATAATCTACATTGATAAAACCTAACGCCAGCTTTGGCCTTACAATAATCTGCAGAAGACGTCAAGGCTATGAAGAAACTTATTTTTTTCTATAAATAAGAGGTATATAAATCTGCAAATTAATCTCGATGTCATAAATATTCTTCTTGCAATATAGGAGCGAGTTCATATATGAGGGAAAGGTTCAGAATATCTGAATAATAACAATAAAACTTAGACATATAGTTTTGAAAAAGAAATAATAATCACTTTTTTGAGGACTGTCTAGCCATTATGACTAGTTGACACAGGACGTGTCGGAGCAAAATTAAGGATGTGCGAAATTAGTCATGATCTAATGAAAACATAATCTCTTGAGTTTTTTAAATTTGATTATCTTAT
>JABSQI010000399.1 GCA_013215905.1 Legionellales bacterium
GTAGGATTAAAAATTTTTCGTTGTTGTACTACTCTAGATTTTGGTGTCTATTATAAATGAATCCATTTCTGTTAGGAATATTAATCGCATCCACCATTTTTATTATTGGATACCTCTATGCTATTTACGGAAATGTATTCTTACAATATCCAAAATATAAGTATCACCACGAAAATTGGATAGCAAACTTAAATGCTAAAACCCAATTAAAAGATATTGTCTTTCCCGGATCCCATGATAGTTTAATTTTTAAACCTATTGATTTCAAAAAAAAATATACCGGGATAGACAAACCAGCAACAACATATCAAAAAGTAACTTTTATTCCAGGAATTAACCATAAAGTTAACCGATGGACTCAAACGCAAAATTCAACTATACTGGAACAATTGAATAATGGTATCCGATCATTCGATTTCAGGGTAGCAGAGAAGGATAATATATGTTATGGGTATCACACATATATCGCGACTAAATTTATACCCAGTTTAAAAGATATTAAAACTTTCTTAGAGAAAAATCCCAAGGAAATTATTTTAATAACGATAAAAACAAAAACCAAATTATGCAGTAAGATGTTATATACTTATTTAGAAGACAAAATATTTAATTTTACTCCTTCAGATAATGTGAAAAACTTAACCTTGGAAGACTTGTGGCAGCGTAATAAAAATATAATAATATCTATAAAAAACAAAATAATAACATCCGACTGGTTAAATTCCTATAATGAAGAAGAAAAGACAGACTATATTAAAACGCGCCTAAAAAACGACACAAAACAAAGGTTAACGATAATAAATTTTATAATTTGGAATGGACAGTAACGCCTCAAACAACCCAAATTTTATTTAATTATGACAGTTTACTTTATAAATCATACAAATTTAACCAGAAACTGCCTTTGTTTTTAGAAACATTGTCGGACAAATTAAAATCGCAAATTAACATAATATCCATTGATAATTCGTCTTCTGTCGATTTATACACCATAATTAAAAAGAATTTCCCGCGGATGAGGAACAAAACCGATTTAAATTAAATAACACAATATTATTATAGGAGGTTGGCGGAAATACGGAGTCGCTTCCGGTAATAAAATACATCGACTTGTTTTGCGGAATCGGAGGATTTCACCAGGCTTTGTCTCGGTTAGGGTGCCAATGTGTAATGGCGTGCGATATTGACGAAAAGTGTATACAGACCTATAAAGACAACTACAACATAACACCCTTAAATGACATCAGAACACTAGATGTTTCCCAAATCCCCCCCTTTGATATGTTGTGTGCCGGGTTTCCATGTTTTATTGCTGGTACTAAAGTTTTAACACAAAAAGGATATAAAAATATTGAAGATGTTATTTTAAATGATACATTAATGACACACACAGGAGGTTTTCATAAAATTCTAAATCTCCAAACAAAAGATTACATAGGTAAATTATATGATATTAAAATTAAATATCATCCATCTATTATAACTTGTACAGAAGACCATCCATTTTATATTCGGGAAAAAACTAGAAAATGGTGTAATGATACACGAAGATATGAATATACATTTAAAAACGCAGAATGGAAAAAGGCACACGAATTAAATACAAACCATTATTTTGGAATGAAAATTAATGATAAAAACATCATACCTGAATTTAGTTTTGATAAAATTATAAACCCACACAAAACTGATAAGGTTAAAATGAAGTTAGATGTTCTTGATATGTGGTTTATGATGGGTTATTTCATAGGAAATGGTTGGATAGAAGAGACTACAAAAAGACCGCCTTCGGCGGCGTACGCAGCACGTGGGAGAAGTATGAATAGAATTAGATTTGCTATTAACAATAATGATAAAGAATATGTACTTCGCAGGATTAATAATATATTTAATATTACTGACAAAAAATGTCCCCCGCCCTCCGGTGGCACCAAATGTAATAAATATGGATGTTCAAACTTTCTATGGTTTAATATCTTGAAAAAATTTGGGAAATATGCTCATGGAAAAATAATACCTGAATGGGTTCAAGATGCTCCTAAGGAACATATTCAGGAATTTATAAATGGTTATCATACAGCAG
>JABSQI010000004.1 GCA_013215905.1 Legionellales bacterium
TACTTCCTTAGAATCATCTGTGGCAGCAAATGACTGACTAATAATCAAACAAAAAATTACAAATATGATTTTAATTGATTTTAACATTTTTCAGAACTTATATTAATTATGCTAATTTTAGGTGAAAGCAATACTAAAAGCAATACGATAGGCATCACTTAACTATCCAAGTTTTATAAAATCCAATTGATATTGATGAAATCTGTCTCTTGAATCAACAAACTTCAAACCTAGCCCCAATAACCGAATAGGAAATTCTTGTCTTTTATAACCTTCATAAAATAATTCAGTAAAGATATTTTTAGATAATTTCTCTGTTCTTCTTTCAACTGTTGTAGAAAAAAAATTGCTAAATTTGATTTTAACAAACTGTTTAGATATTTTTCTATCTTTATGTTTTTGCAAACGTAATTCTAGTTCATTAAACAATTGCATTAACTGATCATGGGCATATGTCAAAGACTGTATATCATTAGCAAATGTCTTTTCAACACTAAAAGATTTACGATTTATATTTGTTCTCACCCTCCTTGGATCTTTCCCTACACTAAGTTCAATAAGCCTATAACCAAATTTCCCAAATTTATCGATTAATTTTTTTTCAGGGAACACTCCCACATCTCCACAAGTATATATCCCAAGACGATATAATTTCTTAGCTGTAGCATTTCCTACACCGGGTAATTTTTCAACTTTAAGATTTTCTATAAAATCACTAACCTGATTTGGTTCTATAACAAACTGACCATCCGGTTTGTGCCAATCACTAGCGACCTTAGCTAAGAATTTATTTGGGGCTACTCCTGCGGATGCAGTAAGATTAAACTTAGATGAAATCTCATCTCGAATGCTACTTGCAATTCTTGTGGCACTATTATGACATAACTTACTATCAGTAACATCCAAATAAGCTTCATCTAATGAAATAGGCTCAATATTCCTAGTATATTTTGTTAGTATGTCACGGATCCCCATAGATATTTTTCTATATTTAGTAATATTTACAGGAACTACAACTAAGTCTGGACATAATCTTTGAGCATGAGCTGTTGACATTGCTGAGTGTACCCCATACTCACGAGCTAGATAATTACAAGTACAAATTACCCCGCGATTAAGCTCACTACCTCCTACAGCAACAGGCAATTTTTCTAGACTAGGATCATCTCGTATTTCAATTGCAGCATAAAAGCAGTCCATATCTATATGTATAATCTTTCTCATTGTATATGCCATCTCCAAGAAACTAAGACATGGATTTTTGTATTTCTAATATCCTTAATTTTCGTATTTGCTTAGCTAGATCTAATTTAGTATATCCAGCTTTTATAATATCCTTAGTATTAACATTAATTGCTGCATTGTAGTATTTTTCCCAAAGTATTTTTTGTGGATATTCTATATCCTTACCTTCATTAACCCCTCTTCCTAAAGCATCAGCCATACATGCCAATAATACCTGCTCCAATCTATGTCTTCTACGAAAAACATCCATACGCTCTAGCACTTCTAATATTTCATCTACAGATAATTCTTTTATAGTATGGATCCTTAAATGTTCTTTAGTAACGATCACAGCAAGATCCCTAAAAGCATTTGGAACATTATATTTTTTACAAAAATTTAATACTGGCTCAACCCCTTTACTCTCATGTCCATGATGTTTAGGCCATTTTGCTTTATCAGTCAACGCCTTACCAAAATCATGGCAAAGGACTGCAAACCTTACTTGAAGATCTTTAGTTAATTTGGCAGCTTTTCTAAGTGAGAGTATAAAATGTTTTCCAGTATCAACCTCTGGGTGCCATTTTGGATCTTGAGGAACTCCAAATAAACCGTCTATTTCTGGAAATAAAACCTGTAGTGCCCCACAATATCTTAGAACCATGAAGAAGATATCCAATCTATCTTCATGCAAAACTTTGTGGAGTTCTTGCCAAACCCTAGAAGGCGTCAAGTCTATTAATTCGCCTTGAGCTACCATGGACAAAAGCAATTCTTTCGTCTCTTTAGCAACTCTAAAACCATAAGGATATAATTTAGCCGCAAATCTAGCTAATCTCAATATTCTTAAAGGATCTTCAGAAAAGCTAGCAGATACATGACGAATTACTTTATTCTGTAAATCTTCTCGGCCTTTATAAGGATCAATTATCTCCCCAGATTCATCCATTGCTATGGCATTTATTGTTAAGTCTCGACGTTTCAAATCCTCTTCTAAAGTGACACTTTGATCTGCAAAACAAACAAACCCTGTGTAACCTTTACTTACTTTTTTCTCAGTCCTTGCCAAAGCATATTCCTCTCCTGTCACAGGATGAATGAACACTGGAAAATCTCGACCTACTTGACGAAACCCTTCATCTAACATCATCTTTGGGGTTGCCCCAACAACTACCCAATCTTTTTCTAAAGTGTCTATTCCTAGTAATTTGTCTCTTACTGCCCCTCCAACTAAATACACCTTCATAGATAACTCCATAACTTGAAATATCTTGTAAAACCTTTACAAATTATTAATTCAAATAATTTTAGATAAATGAACCGGAAATACAAATAAATTGATTATAACAAAAATATAGCAAACATAATTGTCTAAGAAAATACCATGACTAAGTTAGAAAACTCTTTGACTTGATCACTTCTTTTAACAATTTTTCTTAAGTTAGCACTAAACTGTACTTCACTTATACATAAAATATATTTATAATCTCCGCATGTTTAATATTTTTTTTCAGAATTTACTTCCTAAAAAGTTGTTAGGAAAAATTTGTATATTCCTAGCTCATATTAAAATTACACCTATTAAAAATTTGTTAATTTCTATCGGTCTTTATTTCTACAAACTAAATATGAAAGAAGCTATCGTTGAAGATCCTTATTCTTACAAGGATGTAGAAACATTATTTATTAGACAATTAAAACCCAATGTTCGAAATTTTGACCAACATCCAAATAGTGTTTGTTCTCCATGTGATGGAACAATAACCGAAATTAATTATATAAATAGTGATAGTACTATAAATGCAAAAGGGCATACCTACAGCGTTGATAAATTATTAGCCAGTAATAATCATCCCTACCAGCAAGGTTTTTCAACTACTATTTACCTTGCACCCACTGATTACCATAGAGTGCATATGCCAATGTCCGGGACAATAACTAGTATGACCTATATTCCAGGCAAATTATACTCTGTTAATCCAAAACTGTATGATAAAGTCCCATCATTACTCACGAACAACGAAAGAGTTATTATAAATGCTAAAAATGATCTCTGCTGCTTTACATTAGTTCTTATTGGAGCTATTAACGTTGGGAATATTTGCATCAAATGGCATGGGTTAGTTAATTCTGAACATCCTATTTCTATGAAGCACTGGGACTACCAACCAGAAGAAATCACTCTCTCTAAAGGAGATGAGCTGGGATATTTTACCTTTGGTTCTACCGTCGTATTAGTAGTTGATCAATCATCTACCAATGCAAATCTTAAACCTCTACTAAATAATAAAATTTTACTGGGCGAAATTTTAACTAAAATATAGAGTAATTTTATAGCTCGCTTTGCTATAGGTTAGTTTTTTGTATACAATCATCATCTATTTGGTAGATTGTTTAATGGGTAAAAAAGAATATACAGCTGAGCATATTGAAGTTTTAACAGGGTTAGAACCGGTTCAAAAACGCCCAGGGATGTATACCGACACAAACAATCCAAATCACTTAGCTCAAGAGGCCATAGATAACAGCGTTGATGAAGCAATTAGTGGTTATGCAAAGAATATAGATGTCGTATTAAAAAAAGATGGTTCCCTATTGGTTACCGACAATGGTCGTGGAATGCCAGTTGATAAACACCCAAAAGAGAAATTAACTGGGGTTGAAGTTATCATGACCAAGCTACATGCTGGTGGCAAATTTTCCAATAAAAACTATGAATTTTCAGGAGGATTACATGGGGTTGGTGTCTCAGTAATCAATGCTTTATCTACCAAAGTTGATATTGAGATAAAAAGAGATGGAAAACTATATACTATTTCATTTAAGAATGGTAAAACATCTACCCCACTAAAAACAATTGGCAAAATTGCTAAAAAAGAAACTGGGACATCAATACAATTTTGGCCAAATAAAAAATATTTTGATTCAATCGCATTTGTAAAAAATTCATTAATTAGATCTTTAAAAGCTAAAGCAGTTTTATGCCCTGGTTTGACAGTCACTTTTCTTGATGAAAAAACCAACGAGAAACAAACATGGCTTTTCCAAGAAGGTCTGGAAAAATTCTTAACAGATAACATCCAGAGTGAAATAATACCAAACGAACCATTCACTGGGGAATTTAAATCTGAGAATGAAGCCGTCTCATTTGCTATTTGCTGGACACCAGAAACTTCTACTGAACTAGGAGAAAGCTACGTTAATTTAATACCTACAATTCAAGGTGGCACACATGTTAATGGATTAAGGACAGGATTGTTAGAAGCCATACGTGGTTTTGCTGAAATGCGCAATTTGATCCCTAAAGGCATAAAAATCACTAATGAAGATGTATGGGAGAACTGTAATTATATAATCTCTGTTAAATTAAAAGATGCTCAATTTCTTGGTCAAACAAAAGAAAAATTAACATCAAGACAATGCGCTAGTTTTGTTTCAGGAGTAATCAAAGATTCCCTAACATTATGGTTACATAAGCATGTTAAAGTTGCTGAAGAAATAACAACTCTTATTATCGAAAACGCTCAAAAGAGACAACGTTCCCGCCAAAAGGTTACCAGAAAAAAAATTACTAGTGGTCCACAATTACCTGGTAAATTAACAGACTGCGTCAGTAATGATCCAAAAATCTGCGAGCTATTTTTAGTAGAAGGTGACTCTGCTGGTGGTTCTGCTAAGCAAGCTAGAGACAAAGAATACCAAGCTGTACTTCCTCTTAGAGGAAAAATATTGAATACATGGGAAGTGGATTCTAATCAAATCTTAAATTCCCAAGAGGTTCACGACATATCAGTAGCTATCGGAATGGAACCAGGATCAAATGAAATTAGAAAAATACGGTATCATAAAATTAGTATATTAGCCGATGCTGATTCTGACGGGCAGCATATTGCAACCCTACTTTGCGCATTGTTCATGAAACATTTTAAAAAATTAATTGAGCTGGGACATGTATACGTTTCACTACCACCCTTATATCGTATCGATGTTGGCAAGGAAGTACATTACGCACTTGATGATGATGAAAAACAAGGGATTTTAGATTCTATATCAACAAAACAAAAAGCTTCTAAAATTACTGTACAACGGTTTAAAGGTCTTGGTGAAATGAATCCGATTCAATTAAGAGATACGACAATGAGTAATGATACAAGAAGATTGCTTCAATTAACTGTAGCTGATTATAATGGTGCAATTAAAATTATGGATATGTTGCTTGCTAAAAAAAGATCTGTTGATCGTAAGCAATGGCTTGAAAGCAAAGGTGATCTGGCCAGTATTAACTAAATACACTATCCAAGCCCAAAACTACGATACTAAGACTTACTAATTAACATCTAAACAAATACAACTCTAAATATACAGAATTTATCAGATAAACTTAGTATGATTCTTGGACTACCATTTGTTTGGATCTAATCTATTATTATCATCGTATCCAGCTTCTTTAGCTATGTTGAACCAATACTCATATTTAGCATGATCTTTTTTACTAGCATAATACTTCATAAGCGCAACTACTGATGAAATATGCCCCTTATCAGCTGCTTTTTCATATAAAAGCGCAGCTTTCTTCAGACGTTTATCTTTAGCGTAATGTTTTCCTAAATAATAATAACACCACATATTTCCTTTTTCTGCACCAGCTTGATACCAAAGAAGAGCTTTGTCTTCATCCTTAGCAACTCCTTTTAGACCTTCATACAATATATGTCCAATTCCAATTATTGCGGGCTCATATGCATTCTTAGCTCCTGTCTCCATCCAATATGCTGCTTCTTTATTTTTACCAATATTTAATAGACATTTTGAATAGTAATATTGAGCCTCTATATCACCATTTTTAGCATATATTTCAACAGTCTTTAAATCATCACAAGAATAGTCCGATTCATCAGCAAAAACATTCACCAACATAATATTTAGCATTAAAATAATAGGAATTTGGAACTTGGAAAAAATCATACTTTGCCTCAATAGTAATAGGAACACAGGTTAATGCTAGGAAAATCCTTTGCTAGAGTCAATTAATATAGTCATTCTATGAAACAAATATGTTTAATTAATCCGCTAAATGCAAGTAAGTTTGCCAAACCTGATAAACCTTAACATAAGAACATACTTAAAATTAATTTATAATTTACTATCATCTAGGTAAACTTAAGATACTTCTTCATACCGGAATGAGTTTCTTCAAATCCACATTCTTTGTAAAAATCTACTACACCATCTCTTAATTTATTAGTAGTCAATTGAATAATCTTGGCATTTTTCATTTGGGCATAATCAATGATTTTTCCCATCATCCACTTTCCTATACCTTCCCTCTGATATTTCTTAAGTACCCGCACTGCTTCAATTTGTAATCTTACAGAACCGTGGTAAGTTAATGATGGTAAAATAGTTAAGTGACAAGTTGCAATTACAATATTTTTATGTAAAACCACCATTAGAAACTGATTAGGATCGCTATCTATCATCTTAAATGCGTCTAAATACTGGCTATCTAACTCTGTAGTGAAATTCTCCCTATCTTCCCCTAAAAAATCATCAGATAGTAATTGTATAATAGCTTTTAAATCATCAATTGTAGCCTTACGATATTCAAGTTCAATAAGCATAACTATTCTGGATTTAATGGTGGCAAATCATCATCTTCTTCCTGGGAGCTATCTTTCCGAGTAAAAGATTCTTTCCTGATTATATTCCACAAATCTTCTCCTTTCCATTTACCGACATCGTCTGTATAAACTATCTTTTCGAGGTCTTCAAGAGCTAACAATGTTTCAGAGGAAATAAATTGTTTCAGATCTAATATAGAATTAACTTGGACACCAATTTTTTTAGTAGATAATATAAGTATATATCTAAGAGTATCTTTAGCTAAATTTTTCTTGCAACTATCCTCGATCTCCTTATACAGTTGTTTGATCGACATGTCATCCTTAATATCAGTTTTTTCCCTACTATCCTTTAGAGTTCTAGATGAGCTACGCTTTAGATAGATTATCACAATAATCGTCAAGACCCACAGTGTAATCAATACAATAGCTAAGTACTTCCAAATATTATCCGCATCTCGTTCTACTTGTGGAGTAACTGTTGTTTGTTGTACTGGAGCAACTTCAACCTCTTCTACTTTAGGTTTACTCGTTTGTAATATATTAAATTTCTTCCCAAAGATCTTTGTGATCTTAAATTTTTTACTCTTAGTATCCCACCATTTTACTTTTAGCTCAGGAAATTCAAGCTCTCCGTCAGCAGTTGGTATGTAAGTTATTGTTTCAGTTTTTTCACCTAGTACTTGGAGTTTATCTGTGATATTTTCCATTTTTGGAGTATCAGTATAATGACTTGCACCATCAACTTCATAATCAATAAAATTAGGAATCTGCTCAGCAGTTAAACCCTTAGCTTTCACAGTTATTTTTCTAACTATTGGATCACCTTGACGTATTTTCTTAGCTGATTCCCAATTTTGAGTAATTATTAATTCCTCAGTAGGTAGCCAATACTGCAATCCTGCCTCTTTAGGAGCTTCTTTAACATTTAGTATAATAGCATCTGCTGTTTCTCTAACTGGCATAGAGCTAAGATTAATTTTAAACATATCATCAAAACTTCCAAAGGGACTACTACCACCACTAAAAACTCCATCAAAAATAGGCATAGTTAAAGTCAGTTTTCCACTTTTTTGTGGAAAAATAGCATAATGTCTTTCAAACATATGAGCCCTTGCTCCATTATTATTATAAGGAGACAATTTATCGTTTCCTAAAGGAAGTACAATAGCATCTTTAGTTTCTAACTCAGTCATATAACCTTTTTCAAAATTACGAGCTAGACGCACCCTAATTGTTAGAATTACCATGCTTTGTACCAAGGGTTCTAAATTATCTACCTTGGGTTTCATTAAAGCTAGTGCTGGTTTCTCATCAAGTTGACCATCAGCCGTTTCCATAACTTTTAAAGTTATAGCCTTATGTGTTAAGTCTGCTACATGGAGCTTAGGAATTTTAATTTCACCGATCTGCCCTTCTTTAGGATTTTTAACTTTTATGATTTTTTCTGAGTGAGCCATCAAAATAAACTGCCAGGTTATACTAGAGCTTTTCCTTCCATTAATCCATGAACTACTCTCAGATTTTGCACTTCTTATTACCCTAAAATTTTTCTGCAATATACTAAAATCTGGGGAGCCTTTAAATTTTTTATTTCTTAATTCTACATTTAATCGAAAAGCAGAATTTTCTACGATACTGTTGCTATTGTTATTTACCGTAACAAATAAGGCGGGATCTGAAGATTCAGGAGCTTGTACAGCAAATGCTAAATTAAATAACAAACATATACTCCCTAAGACAAGTTTATAAACATATTTCATCTTAGTTCTCCCCTTCTTTTTAAATGGTCACGCAAGAATTTATTTCTCAGTAGTCCGCCTGGATCATCAGGAATTGACCTTAGCCATTGTTCATCTGCCTGTTGTTTTTCATCATATTTAGCATCTTTTTTATCATTCTCCATAGCATTTGCAGTATCATTATTTTGTTGTTGATTCTTATTTTCCTGCTGTTGTTTTCCATTCTGATTTTGATTAGCTTTATTTAGATCATTTTGACCCTGTTTTTGTTCATCTTTATTACTACTTTTTTGATCTTTTCTTTCTTTCGAACTTGTCTCATCCTGTTTTGAATTACTATCTTGGTTATTTTGTCCATCAGATTTATCACTATTTTTCCCATCCTTGCCACTTTTACCATTCTTACCATCTTGCTTACTATTCTCAGATTGTTTTTTTAGTTTCTTAACTAACTCCAGATTATATTTAGAATCTGTATGACCAGGATCTATCTTCAATACATCGTTATACATATTAATAGCATTGTCAAAATCACCTTGTAAAGCATAGGCCGTACCCAAATTATACTTTCCAGTAATAGTTTTTACCTCAACTAATAAATCTATGGCATCTTCTAGTTTATTATTTTTTAGGGCAGCAAGTGCTTTCCAATGAGGTTTTGAAAATTTCTCATATGCTTTAGCATATCTTTCTTGTTTATAGTCAGTATATCCTTGGTAATTCTCATTGAACAGAGACTCCCCAAAACAATAAGCTTGATTACTAAATATAATATAAAAAATTAATAACAAATATTTATTCATACAACACTTTTTCGCCAACCAATACTAAAAACTAAAGAAACTAAAGGGACTAAGAACCATAATAACCAATATCCATCATTTCTTCTTCTATCAATAAATAAATCCTCTTTTACTTCTTCAGCATTCATCCCCCAAGAAGAAACTAAATCACTTATATCTAACTTATCATGAGATAAAGTTATATATTTACCTCCTCCTGATTTAGCTAATTTCTTCAATGAAGACTTATTTAATTTAGACAAAACAACCTGATTATTATTATCTTTCAAAAAACCTGTTTCTAATGGGATAGGCCCTCCTGTCATAGTACCTACACCTAAAACAGATACAGTTATTCCTTTTTTCTGTAAATCAGAAGACTTTTCAATAGCTTCTTCACTTACAGTACCAGTTGTAACTAGTAAGATATCCCCTTTAGGTTGACCACCTTGCAATAATAAATCTCTGGCATGCTCTAATGCAGAAACAATATTTCTTCCACCAATTGGTAAAATATTTGGATCTAGCGCTGTAAGTAAAGAATCAATAGTATGACCATCATTCGTTAATGGAGAAACTGTAAACGACTCACTTGAATATACAGCCAAACCATATTGCCTATCCTCAGTAGCTCTTAACAAATCAGAAATCTTATATTTTGCTCTTGTTAATCTATTAGGATGTGGATCCTTTACTAACATTTCTCTTGAAAGATCTAACAGAATTACCGTAGAATTATTTGATTTAAATACAGGTGATTTAACAACAGTCCAACTTGGTCCGGCAAGAGCTAGGATTGTTATAAACCACGCTAAGCCTAAGAGAAATATAGGAAAAATATTATTTTCCCCGACGGATACCAGTTGTTCTTTAAGCAATTCAGGATCACATATTGTATGCCAATTATGGGATCTAGTTTGATTATAATATACCCAGAAAATCACCAAAATTAATGGGATAACTCCTAATAACCACTCAGGATTTAAAAATACAAACATATTATATCCACCTTGATAATGGGGTTAATTTTCTAATTAATAAAAATATACTAAGCAAAAAAGCCAACCCCAATGGCCAATAAAACAATTCTTGTTCTGGTGTAAATGCTCCGCCGTCTTTATCATTAGGTTCTAATTTATCAATCTCTTGATAAATATCTTGTAATTGCTCAGTACTCATAGCTCTAAAAAATCTTCCATTGGTCAGTTCTGAAATTTGTTTTAATAGTTCATCATCCAAATCAGCTGAAGGGTTAACAATTTGAGTACCGAATATACTTTTAACTTTAATTGCATCAGCTCCTAAACCTACAGTATATATTTTAATATTATTTGCTTTTGCCATTTCAGCTGCTTTTATTGGTTCAACAGCACCTGCAGTATTAGAACCATCAGTAAGCAATACTAAAATTTTACTGTCACTAACGATATTCCTTAATTTCTTAATTGTGAGTCCAATAGCATCACCAATAGCTGTTAAAGGTCCAGCTATACTAATTGTAGTATCATTAATCATATGCTTAACAGTCTTTCGATCAAAAGTTAATGGTGTTTGTAAATAGGCTTTTGTTCCAAACAATATCAGACCTAGTCTATCTCCAATACGTTTTTCAACAAAGTCAATGGCAACTTTTTTTACTACGGATAACCTATCCTCTGGTCTACCACTAACTAACATATCTTGTCTTGCCATGCTTTCGGATACATCAATTGCTAAAATTATATCTCTACCTTTTCTTGGTAATTCGATTGGATCATCAACCCATTTAGGTCCACTAATAGCAATACATAACAAAATCCACATCAATCCAAGAATTATTTTAGCAACTAAAGATCCTCCCATAGTATTTGCACTAAACCCAAGCTGCTTAATTGCAGTATAATTAGGTATTTTTAACGCTCGTAATTGTTGTATGCTATTAGTTCTAATTTTCATAGTTATAATAGGCAACAATACCAACAGCAACGCATAGGGATATTCTAGTTTAAACATTCTATTTCCTATGTTTTATCCAATTCTCGACTGCATATAACAAGTCATTATAATCAACATCAGACGTTTTTTGATAAGGTATCTGCAATAATAATTCTTTCAATTCGTTATTAAATAATTTAGTTCCACTTGTGTCATTCAAAAATTTGATCCACTCATCACCTGTTAGTCCTGCAACCTCATGTCTTGGATAATAAGCCAGGGCAACTCTACGTAACAAAATTGACAGACTTGCAATTGTTTTTACACTATCAATTTGAGTATCTTTTTTATATGTATCAATCTTTTTAAGAGCTTTTCTCCTAGCACGACCCTTTAACCATTTTTTGAAACCATACAAGCAACATAATATTATAAAAAGCAAAAAAACCAAGACACATCCATAGCCTAAAGTTGACAATGGAAACATTCCAGGGGCTTCTGGTAAATGAACATCTCTTAATTGATTTGCTAAGTCATTCATTTTTGTTTAATTCCGGTTAATGATCTTAATAATACATTTACAACAATTTCATCTGTTGGAAACTCAAGCATAGGGATATTCCATTTACTAAATATGCCTGTAATACTATCGAGTCTATCCTGAAAAAATTTTTGATATGAATTACAAAATTTTCTATCACTTGTATCCATCGTAAAGTAATCTTTTCCGTTACACACTTGGTACATTCCACTAGGAGGAGGATTTTTCTCAAATATATCGTATATAAAACATCCTACAATTTCATTGTGTAACTTTAATCTTGACAAATGTTTTTCAAAATCTTTGCCAAGATTAACAAAATCACTAATAATAAAAATAAGACTCCCCGGAGTACTAACGTGTCGTAATTTAATTAATGCATCAACTAACTCACCTTCTCCAGATTCGCTATCTTGCTTAGAGAGATGCTTTAGTAATGGTAAAACCCCTGCTTTTCTTACGTATGGTTTTAACTCTATTGAATTGATACCGTTAGTAATTACAGCACCAACCTTATCACCATGAATTACAGTAGCCCAAGCTACAATACTAGCAATTTGTCTACTGACCAGAGATTTAAAAGCGACTTTAGTACCAAAATGCATCCCTTTTCTGTCATCAATTAATAAATATACTGGTCTATCCCTCTCATCATGAAATAATTTAGTATGTGGTTTACCAGTTTTTGCAGTGATTCTCCAATCCATACGTCTAATATCATCTCCAGCTTGATATACGCGCACTTCATCAAATTCAATACCACGCCCTTTTAACTTAGAAACATGCCCACCAAATTGACTACTAGAGATTTTGGCTTTTGTTAATTCGGGCAAAGTACGAGCAACATACTCTAAACTAATGAGTTCGGATAATGTTGCTGTAGTCCCTCTTAAAGCAAAAGAGTGATTTTTATTTTTTACCTGCACCATTTTACTAAGGAATTGCTACTACTTTTAATAATTCACTAATAAAATCATCTGTAGTCACTCCTTCTGCTTCTGCCTCAAAACTTAATAATATACGATGACGTAATATATCATAAATAACAGAGTGAATATCTTCAGGAGATACGTAGTCTTTCCCCATTAACCATGCATGAGCTCTTGAACATCTATCAAGGGCTATTGTAGCTCTCGGGCTTGCCCCATATCTTAACCAATTATCAAGTTTTGGATCAAATGCATTTGGGTTTCTTGTAGCAATTACCAATTGAACAATATATGACTCCAATGCGGGACTTAAATGAATTTGATTTATTTCTTTTCTAGCTGAAATAATATCTTTTTCATGTAAACTAGCTGTTTTACTAATTATATTTGTACCTGCAGACTCATTTCTTGCTAATTGTAAAATATTATTTTCAATTTTTGCATCAGGATAATCTACTTTAACATACATTAAAAACCTATCTAATTGTGCCTCAGGTAATGGGTAGGTTCCTTCTTGCTCAATAGGATTTTGAGTAGCCATTACTAAAAATAACTCAGGCAGGATATAGCTTTTTCTACCAACAGTTATTTGTCTTTCTTCCATAGCCTCTAATAAAGCTGCTTGCACTTTTGCAGGGGCCCTATTAATTTCATCTGCTAGAACAACATTATGAAATATAGGTCCTTTTTGAAACTCAAATGTTGAATTTTCCGGTCTAAATATATCAGTTCCTGTCAAATCCCCTGGTAACAAATCCGGGGTAAACTGAATTCTGTGGAATGACCCATCAATTTGAGTTGCTAATTCTTTTATTGCTCTTGTTTTTGCAAGACCAGGTGCGCCTTCAACCAACAAATGCCCATCTGCTAAAAGAGCAATAATTAGCTTCTTGACTAGATCTGTTTGCCCTAGAATTCTTTGATTCATATGCTCGTTAAGCCTGGAAAAAACTTGTGCTTTTGGTTGTACAAATTGTGTCATTCTAACTCCAATATTAAATCAACATTACCTGCTACTATAACAGGCTATAGAATTTTAATACATTCAATATACTAAGGACAATATCTATTAATAAGAAATTATAAAAAATAGTTCTCTTTGAACTTTAGATAATCAATATACTTAACAATATTGATTGACCATAAACAAATATTTAGATAAGGTTTTAATTAGTAAATTTAGGTGTTAATGGCAGTTATATTAACATTTTTAACAACTTGGATATTTCTAAGAGTAAAGAATATGGATTATAGGTATTTAGGAAAATCAGGGTTAAATATTAGCTCGCTATCATTTGGTTCTTGGATTAACTTTGGCACTAAAATACAACAAGCAGACGCTGTTGACCTAATTAAACTTGCATATAGCAATGGAGTAAATTTCTTCGATAATGCAGAAAGCTATCAAAAAGGGCTATCAGAAATTATTATGGGAAATGCTCTGAAGAAATTAGGATTTAGCCGAGATTCATTCTGCATTTCTAGTAAGGTTTTCTGGGGTGGCGACTTGCCAACTCAAAGAGGGTTAAGTGCAAAACATATTAGAGATGCATGTCATAACTCTTTGAAAAGATTACAAGTAGATTATTTAGATTTATTTTTTTGCCATCGACCAGACATCAATACACCTATAGAAGAAACTGTCTGGGCAATGAATAATCTAATACAACAAGGAAAAATATTATATTGGGGAACTTCAGAATGGTCTGCCTCACAAATAATTCGTGCAATAGAATTTGCTAATAATCATCATTTAATTGCTCCAACTATGGAACAACCAAAATACAATATGCTACATAGAAATAAACTAGAAGATGAATATCTTAGTTTATTTAAATATTACAAATATGGCACAACAATCTGGTCACCACTAGCATCAGGATTATTAACTGGTAAATATAATTCAGGGGTTCCAAAAGATAGTCGTCTAGCAATGCCAGAATATACTAATATGAAAAAACAATTTCTCGAATCAGAAGAAGGGAAGAAAAATATACAGCAAATAAAATCTCTAACTAAAATTGCTCAGTCTTTAGGGTGTAGCTTATCACAGATGGCAATTGCTTGGTGTTTACTTAATCCAAATGTTAGCACTGTTATTTTAGGAGCATCTAACACTTTGCAACTTCAAGAAAATTTATTAGCAATAAATTTTGTAGAAAAAATAGATAATACAATATTGCAAGAAATTGAATCTATTCTAGACCCCTCAGAATCTAATAAGACTTAGATTATCTGTTATCATAACTCTTAGCATTCGTAAGAGTATTATCTGTTAATACTCCATTAATAGTCTCTTGCATTTCTACTAAAATTTCTTTTAATGAACTTTTCCCAAGTTTAAATTTATTTTTACCAGATGATTCACCATCAATTTTATTAATCATTGTTGAAATTGATGCGCACAAGTGTTTACCCTTATCTTCGGTTGGATTGTCTAAAAAATCTTTCAATAAATTTTCTGCCACTTGGGCCATATCCTTGTGAGAAGAACGTCCGCTGTGAATACCCTTTTCCTGTAAACCAGCTTTCATCTTCCCCATAAATGAGGAACGATTGGTTTTTGCAAGTCTTTGCTTTTGATAGTATTCATTAAAATTTCTATATTTTTTAAACTTGCTAGCAATTACTTGATATGGTGCAGCTTTTTTTAATACATCATCAAAATTTATTTCATTCACATCTTTAAGAGTAGATTGATGCATAATTTCATCTATACAATTAACAAGCACTTCTGAATGAGATTTATCCGGCCCAATTCCTTCAACCTCTATTAAATCAATAGCTTTAATCTTCTTATGATATTCTGGTGATAACGCTTGTAGCTGTTCTAAAAATTCTCTTGCCTGAGCCATTTCTATCTCATATTGAGTATCTTCTTCATACTTTGGGAAACCTCCATTAACTTGGTGACCAAAATAATCATGGCAATGATCTGTATTATAAATTTTTAGAATATCTGCATTTGGATCATTTGGAATACCCATCCATAAAAAGGTATTCATTAATTTTTCAGCGCCTCTTTCTGAATTTGATAATACTTGCAAGTTATTGCCCTGACCAAATGTCTTAAGATTTTCTTCAATCAACCTTTCTATCTCCTTTTGATTTTTAGGTTCATTTAACATACGATTATAGTCTGCAAAATATTTACTTTTGAAAGTTTGTTTTATGTATTGTTCAATAATATTTTTATGCTCATTTTTGGCTTGAGGCCACTTAGCATCAATTTCTTTAAATAATACTTTTTTTGCCTTATAGTCCTTCCCATAATTTATATTTTCTTCTACTTCAATACCTAAGAGTTTCGCCATAATTTTTAGCTGTTGATCTTGTAGATTTGTAGTAACCTCAAGAACCTCATCATACTTATTAGGTGGATATAATTTATTTTCATTTATCTTAGTAGCAATAACATTTAAAGATATGACTAAACTGTCATCTTCTAAGGAATAACTAAAGGCATGATCAGTATGCACTTCTAATGGAAATTTCTTAATTTCGGTTACAGTATTACCAAGATTTAGTAGTTTTTGTGAACATTGAAAGTTATTTTCAGAAGCTTGCTTTATAGTAAAAGAAAAATCTTTTAAACCAACATCGGGCTCCATTGCTTTTTTCATTTGTGCGTTATTGGCTCCTCTACTTCTCATTTTGTCAGTTTTATAAGGAACATATCTTAAAGAATCAATAGCTAAGTTATTCTTTTTAAGTAACTCAAGAAAAAACTGCGCATTTTCTTGATTAGTAAAATCTATATTAAAATCGCCTTGAATAGTTAAGGGCAAATTACCGTCTTTTAATTTCTGGACTAGTTTTTCAAGATATTTCTTATTTTTTTTCGCATTACTTGGAGCATGAATACTGATTACCTTCTTTGAAATAAATGTCGCCTTATCTATATCAGCAAGCAAACCTGTATTTTGTATTTCTTCTATATTTGTAGAAACTGTAAGTGAATCTTTACTATTTTGTTTTAACGAATTATATTTTGGCATAATGCACCTCAATAAATTATTTCATTATTTAAGGATAGTATATTTTAGACAGATCGCAATTATTAATACCATCATGTTTTATTAAGATGTTGAAAATCATTATTAATTATTTCAAGATTGTTCTGTATTACTCGATAGTTTTCTAATTATAAATATGAAAACTTGTTTACAACTTAATAACTTAAATTATTATTTTAGTGCAACTAAACTACTCAAATACTCACCCATGGCTAAATTCAGGGGCTTTACGCCAACTTTTGGTAATAATAACTTTGTATTTATTTACTATTTGATTTTGATATCACCTATAAACTTAAAGTTATTTTACCTATCTAGTAAGAATAATATGTGGCTACACTATTCGTTAATAGCTTTACAATTTGTCTCTTTGACTAAAGCAGTTATTATCAAAGATAAAATTAACCCTACGGGCAACATTGACATTGCAAATAAGAAATTTTCTTTAGTATATAATGGCATCTCTCCAAGCATGCCCCCATCCCAAGACATATCCAGCAATACTCCTGATAAATACTGCATACTTCCACCAAGCCCCATTATCATAACAGCGGCAAAACCCATTGCTGTAGATGAAATAGACTGTGGATTACTTTCATTAATAGCAGGATAACTAATTACTTGTGTACTAGTAAAAAAACCTAATAGAAAAAATAGAACCATCAACGTATTCAGTGACCAATTTTCACCATACATTATTGCTAACAATACAAAAATAGAAACTATACATCCAACCACCATAGGCAAGCGTCTTTTCTCTAACACGTCTGAAATTTTACCACAAATAGGTGCACCAAAAATAGTTCCTAGAAATATCATACTACTAACAAATGTAGCATCGGTTTTACTAATAGAAAAAACTTTTGTTAAATATAGTACTGCTAGCAGTCCTCCCATTACCATAATTGGTAAATTCATTAACCCAGTATACATTCCCAGCAACCAATTTTGTCTATTTGAGATAGTCCTGGATAAACTTTTCCAAAAACCCATATTTGCTAGATTTTCTCTATATCTTTGATAATCGTTAGATGTCTCTACAGGATTATCTTGTACTATGGAATAAATCAGGGCTAAAACCACGACTCCAAAACCAACATTTGCTAATAAAGCATTTCTCCATCCTAAATAATCAGACAATAAAGCTAGCGGAGTCTGGGCAACAAGCCCTCCACACATCGCAATAGTTACAATTAATCCAATTACAAAAGCTTGTCGGTTAGGCGAAAACCATTTGGTTGCTAGAGAAACGCAACATAAAAAACAAAAAGCGTGAGCAATACCCGCTACAAACCTAAAAAAACACGCCATTTTAAAAGAACTTGTTAGTGCTAAACCTAGAGCACCTAATATGGATAATGAAAGCATCATAAGAGTAACTTTTCTCGTAGAAACCCTGTCAATAATTAACCCAGCAGGAAATAAAAACAATACGTCAGATAATAAAAAAGATGAAGCTAATATACCGAGCCCCTTTGCTTCAATCCCAAAATCTTTAATTAGTACCTCACTTAATGAATTACACATCATCATTTGCATAAAATCATAAAAAAAGAATAATGCCGCCGATAAACAGATGAGCCAAGCTTTAAAAGAGTTTAATTCTAGTTTTGGTAGTGTAAACCTATTCGCGATAGTAGCAGAACTTTCCATGGGACTCTCCTAGTTAAATATACTTGGAATAGTATTTTAACAAAAAATAGGCCATAGTTAAATTTACTTGGTAAATATACATTAAATAGTTAATTATTTCTTGGTCCTGAATCACCTTGTTTAAAATGCAAACGCCATGTAGAAACATATGAGTCATTCCCCCCAATATATACTTGAGAGCCAGAGCTTATTTTTTTGCAATATTGGTCTATCCGCATATTCATCAGAGCCTTACGTCCACAGTGACATATTGTTTTTATTTCAGTTATTTCTTCCGCCCAAGCCAATAGGTATAAACTTCCCTCAAATGGTTCCCCCATGTAATCGGAACGTAAACCATATGTTAATACAGGTATATTAAGCTCATCTGTAATATTTGTTAATTGTTCCACTTGAGCTTTTGTTAAAAACTGTGCTTCATCAACTAAAATACAATCAATTTTGGCTGAATCTTCTTTAATTTTTTGATTAGTGCTTTGAAACAAATCTTGATCTCTTGAGAACTTCTCAGCCTGGGCTTTTAGGCCTATTCGAGAATGAATTTCACCCGACTTATATCTATCATCAATAGCTGGAGTATACAGTATTGTTTGCATACCTCTTTCCTGATAGTTATAACTTGACTGTAAAAGAACTGTGCTTTTTCCAGCATTCATTGCTGAGTAATAAAAATATAATTTTGCCACATCTACTCCATAATAGATTGTGCTTATGATATTGAATCTCTAGATAACTTTCAATTATTTCGACTCTATTTATTCTGCTCTTGTAACCATCTGTTTTTATTTAAATTAATTCTCACGCTCTCATCTATAGAAATGGCATTGATCTTGCATCTTTTCTTACTGAAAGGACAATCATGAAGGAATTTTTAATTATGAACAGAACTGTAAAAAAAATAGCCTTAAGGAATAGTGATAATTACTATTTATCAACTGTTTTGTTATTTATATCTACACTATTAGTAAGTAGTTATGCACATGCATTGACTTTTAATTTACCAAATGAATCAACAAATATAGTCGGTGAAGTATATACCGTTTTCATAGAGCCTGGAGAATCTTTGAGAGAATTAGCGAGAAAGCACAACATGGGGTACGAAGAAATAATAAGAGCGAATCAGCACATAAATCCTAGGAAACCTAAAGCTTGGAGTAAAGTAATTATTCCAAGCTCTTTTATTTTACCTAATACTCCTAGAAAAGGAATAGTTATTAATTTGCCAGAAATGCGCTTATATTATTACCCTAAAGATAGCAATGTTGTTATGACCTTTCCTATAGGAGTTGGCAAACAAGGATGGAGAACCCCTACTACCAAAACAACAATAATTGAGAAAAAAGAAGATCCAAACTGGCATGTTCCAAAATCCATCAAAAAATATATGGCTAGTAAAGGTGTAATTCTTCCAGATATAGTCAAAGCAGGACCAGATAATCCTCTTGGAGCATTTGCTATGAAACTGAATCTTCCTGGATATCTCATTCACGGTACTAATAAACCATATTCTGTCGGCAAAAGAAGTAGTTCAGGCTGTATCAGAATGTATCCTGAAGATATTGAACAACTGTTTTATGTTGCTAAATTGAATGATACTGTTAAAATTGTCAACCAACCATACAAAGCTGGGTGGTATAAGAACGACTTGTATTTAGAATCACACAAACCATTTGAAGATCAACTACCCGATAATCCGAAGTATGACAATGTTTATCACGTTGTAAATACTGCTAACAAACACCGACAAATTTTAATAGATTGGGACTCTACTGATTTTATTAACGCTAATTTTACTGGATATCCACAATTAATTACAAGGGGGTACTAAATAATGAAGACACAACTGCTCACACTGAAAAAACTTTATCTTTTCGCATTGGTCAGCTTGATACCGCTTGGAAGTTTTGCATCATATGATGTTAGTGAATATAAGAATATTCTAAAACAAGCTCCTGGACTTTCTCCAAAAGTTCTAGAACTTGCTCTAACAGCTAATGAATGCGTTAAAAAGAAAGGGTTGAATAAAAAAAATAAATTAACCATTTTAGACTACTCTAAACCATCAACAGAAAAAAGATTCTGGGTATTAGATCTAAACAAAGACAAAGTTATTTATTCTATCTGTGCGGCACACGGAAGAAACTCTGGAAATAATTTTACCTTTACATTTTCTAATAAACCACAAAGCCTACAATCAAGTATCGGTGTATTTATTACAGGAGATACATATTATGGTAAGCACGGCTTATCCCTGGAGCTATTTGGTCAAGAAGATGGGATCAACTCAAATGCACATAAAAGAAGAGTTGTGATCCATGCTGCTAACTATGTAAGTGAAAGTTTTGCAAGAGAGCATGGTCGTATCGGTAGAAGTTGGGGATGTCCTGCTCTTAACCCAAAATATACTAAACCTGTTATCAAGGAAATTAAAGATGGAACTGTTTTATTCTCATATTATCCAGATCAAAAATGGTTAAATTCATCAAAATATTTAAATTGTCAGAATTAGACTTAAGTGACATTAAAAATATGGGAAACAATATAGTATAAAACTATTGATATTACAGCCCCAGCAGGCAAGGTAATAAGCCATGAGAAAAATATATTACGAATAACATTTAAATTAATAGCACCAATTCCTCCTGCTAACCCACCTCCCAAAATCGCCCCCACCAAGGTCTGAGTTGTAGAAACGGGCAATCCAATAGAAGAAGCTATTATAACAGTAGAAGCAGCGGATATTTCTGCTGAAAAACCACGACTAGGAGTTAACACTGTAATATTTTCTCCAATAGTGATAATTATTTTATATCCATAAGTTACTAACCCGACGATTATTCCCATAGCCCCCACTAATAATATCCAAAATGGCATAGTGTGATGAGAAGGGATCCCATGTACCAAGTCCACCACTACTGCTAAAGGCCCAATAGCATTTGCTACATCATTTGCACCATGAGCAAATGCCATCGAACATGCAGTTAATATCATTAAGATCCCAAAATATTTTTCAACCCTACGATAATCATAAGGTACCTCATCGTCATGAGGTACTGGTATTTTTTTTAACATTAATAAAGAAATAAAAGTTATTAAGCTAGAAAGAATTAAAGTCAAAATTATCTCATACAATTCTACTAAATCTATACCTAGATGATTCATTCCTTTACTTACAGTAATATAGATCGTAATCATCGAGGATGTACCTACATAAAACGGTAGAAATTTTTTAGCATATTTCAGCGGATTTCTTCTATTCAATATAGTTACTTGAATTGTATAAAAAACTATGTAGGCAATTATTCCTGCAATCACTGGGGTTACAACCCAACTAAGTACTATATCGACTATAGTACCCCATGAGATAGCATCTATGCCGAGAGTAAAGCTACCAAAACCAATAATTGCCCCTATTAAGGTATGGGTTGTAGAAACAGGCCAGCCCTTATAGGATGCAATTAATAACCAGATCCCAGCACTTAAGGAGGCTGCTAACATCCCATGTATTAGCATCTCTTGATTACCTTCTATAAAACTCGGATCTATTATCTGGCTTCTAATTGTACTCGTTACCTCTCCACCTGCGAGCATGGCGCCTAAACCTTCAAAAATAGAGGCAATGATAATTGCTTGACGAATACTAAGAGCTTTTGCCCCAACTGAAGTACCTATGGCATTAGCAACATCATTAGCACCAACGCCACATGCCATTACAAATCCAATTACACCTGCAAAAATAAGATAATATGTACCAAACTCCATAGGATTAAGGAATTTATTAATGACTTAAAAGTATATTACTATAATAATGACAAAACTGCCAACAAATTTAACAAAAATAAATACTTTTTAGATCTTGGACAATTCTAAGCTAAATACTAATAAGTAATGAAATATCATTTCCTACTTGTTAAATTTAAAATCAAAATTATTGTTAAAAAAATATTCATAATTTGATTTGGCCATTGGTTTTACATGGCTGCTCTTCATCATTTATGGAGAAAAGCAGCAACTACATTTATTTTTCTCTAAATGTAATTACATAATTGCCTGTATTCAATCTCATTCCTCTTATCTTATAAATTGACTCTGGTAGTTCTATTAAAAATTCTTCTCCTATTTGTAAAGCTGGTATATTAAAAATTCCATGGGTATTATTTGGAAAATTTACCTCCACTTTCCAGCCATCTATTTCCCAACTACTATTAAATCCAATTTTTTTAGAAGAACCAGACTGTATACGTATGAGTCCACCACCTATTATCTTTGGATTAATAAAATCTTCATTATAAACTATATATTCACCAACCCCTGAAGATTGATTAATCAAAGTAATCATTTTAATATCCACATTGCTGCCAGATGGAAAACATATGCTACTGTGACATCCTTTCCAATCTATTTTTTGACATTTTCGACTACAATATCTTGTTTTACGGGCATGCTCACAGCTATCGCACTGTTTACATTTATATTTAGAAAGAATATCGCCACAATTTACACATTGCTTATAATGTAGATGTTCTATTAAAAATCTCTTAAATTCTGCTTTATTGAACTCATTATATTTACTACCTCCAATTGCTTGAACGTTAGTATTATTCCGTTCCTCTACATTGCCAAGGTATACTACATCACCATTAATTTTTATTTCGCAATTATCTAATATTATATTCTCAAAAACAAAAACATTCCTTTTAGGTGTTTTATTAGCATATTCACCATTACTATATTTATTGGAGATTTCAAAAACATCAGAAAAATAATGATACTCAATCATTTTTTTATTAGCTCCCTCAAAACGTTTTTTAAAAATTTCAATATTATCAGTATTGATTTTCTCACCTACTAGATGGCTTGTTTCTTGTTCTCCACTAATCAAGTAAAGTTTGCCACTAACAAGTAGGTGATGATATGAAAAACATGCATAAGATAGTTAATAATTGACAAACACATTTTATTAACATGGGTTTCTCCTAATTATTCAATACTAGCTTGTAATATATCATAAATATTTAAATTGTTATATCAATCAGGCTAATAGTAAAATAAGTATTTATCGTGTAGTTGTGATATCGTTAGAAAAACAAGAATAATC
>JABSQI010000040.1 GCA_013215905.1 Legionellales bacterium
TAATATCAGATAAAGAAATGGAAAGGATTTTTATAGGTGATGAAACATTTCTAATTACTATCGATGAGAATGGGAATGCTAGTTATGCCATATAATTAAAGACAGCTTAATGAACTTCTGCAAATATTTTAGATTTTTTTGTTGCAAAATGTAAATTGAACAGTTAAATAACTAGATTACATTTTTTTATTCACCGATCATGTCAATGCTTTATTTGTTTTCGTCGAATTTTTCTAAGATATGCGTAATAGATATAACATTTTTAGTTCATCCTCATAACACTAAAGTAAGGATTTTACATGTTAATCATTCGTAGCTATCTTAATTGTTTTATCCAGATTATCTGATAATATAATTTCTTTAATTTTATTATTTGCCTTACTTAACATAAAATCAGCGCAGGGTTTAATAAGTACTTGTATATCATCCCAATATTCTTTTTCTTCACCATTATAAATTGCCTGAGCCCTTTTCATAACTGTTCGATATTTTACAGGCAAGTTATTAATAACCCAATCAGCGGCAGATACTTTAGAACGAATAGTATCAGTTTCTACAGTACTCCAGATTCGTGCAAATGTTAATAAAACATTTCTAACATCACTATCAAGATCTGACATTAAATTTAGGCAACCATCTATCATACCAACCATAAAATCATTATAAGGAACCTTACAAAGTAGTTGCTGTGGATTATCACCCATTAATGTATTGCTAGTTAATAAAATTTGAGTTATGAGTAGGGCAAGATCAGGCATTTCATTAGTTGACCATGGTTCTATATTTCCATGTTCAAATTCTTGGCGTAACCATTCACCATATTGAAAATCAAATTTAGGTGGGTAACGCCAAGGATTAATTTTAGATTTCTCAACCACGGTCATTTCTATAGGTAATTTTGTACATTTCATATAAATACCTGAAATATTAAGCAAAGATGTTACGATTTTGGCTTTTTCTTTATGTGTTGTAGCTCTATTAGCTACAACGAATAAATCAATATCACTATATTTTTGCAGTCCACCTAAGGTTGAGGAACCATATAAATATACTCCAAGAAGATCTTTTCCAAAAATTTCTTTAACTAAATTGAGGCACTCATTAATTTGTTTTCTAGTAATTTCATTCATACAGACAAAATTAACATTTTTCGTATGAATTAGGCAAACCCATACTAAATAATTAAATTAATGTGCTTGTAAAACTTAAATTGGATAACATAATATAGCTATACTAATAAATTTCTGATTTTTTTGTGTTGATGAACTAATGACTCCTGCTTTAATATCATTTTAAGTGAGTCTTTAAACTTAATATCTCATTAGATGATTAACTCGGTATAATCATCAACAATTACCTGAGGTTCTTCTTTTTGGAGTATAAATTTTGTACTCCAAAATAGTATCAAAATAATTCTAAATCTAGTTATAACCATTTATATTACTTATTTAAATCCAACTTGGCATAAGTATGAGGGAAAATAACCTATTTATGGTCTAGAATATTGGTAGATAGAATATTTAAATATATTCATCTGTGACATGGAAGTTTTACTATTATGATTGATCTGAGTATAAGAGGTACAAATAACTATTGGATTTCTCAAGAAGATCAAAATTTGTTTAAAATAATTACATTTATAGAAAGTGTTGAAACTTGGACCCTAGGAGGGATAGAAAATATTGAGAATGAATTATCTAAACTCAGTGAACAAATAGATAATCTATCTATGATGGATATTGGAGATTTAGAAATCGAGGATGAAATCATTAAAATTATTTCATCTATCAAATTTGGTAGAAATCTTAGAATATTACAAATCCTTGATCAATATAGCCCCGGTTTTTCTTCTAGACTAATTTCTTATGCAGAAGATAAATGTGAAAAAGACACTGATCATTATGGAATTTTCTTAAAGAGAAATTTAACTTTCGAAAGAATTAGATTAGCAAGTAGGATATTTTCAAAAGATAGATTTCAAAAAATCATTCAAGCAGTTGAAGAGTAACATTTATAAATAAGGATTATTTATGAATTTAATTTACATTTTTATAAAATCAATAGTAATTGTTTTATTTTTAACATTAAGTTATGCGGCAACTGACAATGAGCTTCTTCAAGATATCAAAACAAACACTGAGGAAATTTCAACGAAAACTACTACATTCTGGGGTAATTATCTCACTAATTACCTTGGATTAAATATTGCTGGAGTCCCACTAGTTCCATTTACTCCAACAACACCAGGTGTTAATGCTCTTGTATTTCAAAAAATAAAAGAAAAAGCTGATTTAATGGCACAATCCAGTACCAATGATGCTCAAGCTATAATAAATAGTTCTATGCAATATACAGGCCCTGATAGCCCAACTGGGCTTAATATGGAAAACTATATAAATATAGGAGGAGATTTTTATGGAATAACCCCTACCGGAGATATGCCTATTGGGCCAAAAAACCCATCATTAAATGTAGACAGTCTGATAGGACAATCTGCAATAGAAAATTTAGATTCTGTAACTAAATCAAATGAAAAAGGGTTAAATGCTAAAAATTTCATTCTATTAGTTGCAGGAGCAGCTAATCCAACAGCAGTTAAAAACCGAGATATTTTTTCTTCAGATGAAGAATATCAAGCACATTTAGGTTATGTTTGGGCTTTGAATGCTCAACAAGGTGTTGCCTTATCAAACCTCTATCACGTTTTAAGGCAACGTGAAATCATACCTGGTCTAGGTAGAGATGCTGACCTTAGAAATGATGATAATACTATAAAACCAGATGCCAGTATTCTTGAGGTAGAAGAATCACGTATTCTAAAAAGAGTAGGAGATCCTAATTGGTATACAGCCATGGAATCTGCAGCACCAATCCAAATAGAGCGAGAATCACTATATATTTTAGCCGAAATACAAAGATTATTACATTTAACTAGAAAACAAAATGAAAGAATGTTAGTGTCTTTCTCGACTTTAATAGCTCAAGGTCTTGATTTAAGAAAAGCTCTTAACGCCCAAGCCGATGCTATGTCAAGTGCTGGAGATAATATTACAGTACCTGATATACCTGAATCATAATATAATTATTCGAACTATTATCTAATCAACAAATAATCTCATATATGAATTGCTTATTCTAAATTCTTTAGTATATTAGTAGTAGATAAGCCATCCTCAAATTCTAATACCTCAACTCTCCCGCCATTAGCTATTACAGTATCAGCGCCTACAATATTTTCTATAGAATAATCTCCCCCCTTTACTAGAACATCAGGCAGAACCTGCTCGATTAAAGCCTGCGGGGTATCCTCGCTAAATGATACAACCCAATCTACAGATTGTAATTCAGCAATTACTTCCTGACGATGCGTTAATTGATGAACAGGTCTACTTTTGCCTTTTAGCCTTTTAACAGAATTATCATCATTAATTGCAACAATCAATTTACTACCAAGATTTTTTGCCTTCTTTAAATATGAAACATGGCCAGCATGGACAATGTCAAAACACCCATTGGTCATAACTATTTTTTGCCCCAAATTCCTTGCTTCTTTAATTAGGCGTTGTAATTCTTCTAGGCTAACTACGCCTGTATGACTATGATTTTTTTCAGCATCAATTAATTCCGTGATAGACACAGAACTAGCACCCAATTTTTTAACGACTAAACTAGCACCAAGATTAGCAATATGCATAGACCTATCCAATGGAATACTTTGACCTATTGCGCACCCCAACAAAGCAATTACTGTATCTCCAGCACCTGTAACATCGAAAACTTCTTCAGTATGAGCTGGGATCTGCACAATATTTTCATCTTTATCGATCATTACCATGCCATCAGCACCTAAAGTAACAATCATTGCGTCAAAATCTAACTCTTTAATTAATTGCAATGCCTTATTAGTCAGCTCAGACATACTCTGCCAATCCCCAGCAACCCCTCTAAATTCCGCTCTATTTGGAGTAAGAATACTGGCCCCCCTATACTTAGAAAAATCAGTTCCTTTTGGATCAACTAAAACGGGGATCCCGTTTTCCTTAGCTAGCTTAATTATCCCCTCAGGATGGGCTAATACCCCCTTTGCATAATCAGATAAAATTAGAACATCTATATTCTCTAAGTATTGCTGAAATTTGTTCATTAATACAACTGATTGAAGATGATTTTCGCTTTTTTCTTGATCAAGCCTTAGTAATTGTTGTTGCTGACAAATAATTCTTAATTTTACAGTTGTATTAATATCATCCATTTCAATAGCATCGAAGGTAACCCCTGGTTCTTTTAACAAGCCTTTCAGTATATTTCCTTGTTGATCACTTCCAATAGCGCTAATAAGCTCTACTTTTGCTCCTAGAGAGGCAATATTTAAAACAACGTTACCAGCACCACCAGGAAACTCTTTCTGTTTATTCATTTTAATAACAGGAACAGGGGCTTCAGGGGATATTCTATTTGTGTCGCCATACCAATACCTATCTAGCATTACATCCCCTACCACTAAGACTTTAGAATTGGTCAATTTTTTTATATCTTCAATCATATCTTATCTATAAAAATGTTAATTGGTAATGATACTATAGTTTACTTATAATTATCCATCACATAAATACGATTAACCACATGAAAAATAAGTATACACTAATTGATAGAACTACAATATTTATCGCAAAAATCATCCTGATATCATTGAAACCAATTATGTTTCTACCTTATAAATATATACTTGTTATTGGTAAGTTGCTAGGTCTTGCAATCTTCTTCTTTTCAAAAAGATTAAGGATCATAACTGAGATAAATATTGAGCTATGCTTAAAATCATTACCTGAAGATAAACGTCATGCCTTAATCAAAGAAAGTTTTATCTCTTTAGGGATGGGGTTTATGGAAACTCTCTTTGCCTGGTTAGCTCCTGATCATCGTCTCCCAAAACTTCATAATATACATGGGCTCGAATACATAGAAAACGCTATAAAAAATAACAAAAATATAATTATGCTTGGGGTACACCAAGTTTCTGCTGAATTATGTGGTAGGATGTTTCATTCGCTATATCCATTCAATGCTGTATATCAAAAACCCTCAAATCCGGTAATTCATGAATTAATTTTATCAAGAAGGAAAAATATTTATAAAGATTTAATTGATAATAGTAAAATTCGTACAATGATAAAAGTATTACAAAATAAAGAGATGATATGGTTTGCCCCTGATCAAGGTCAGAGAAGAAAACAAAGTGTCTTTGTACCATTCTTTGGAATAAATGCCGCTACTTCTACTTCTACTTCAAAAATAGCTAACTTAGCTGATGCAATTGTGATCCCATCTTCCTGCTGCAGAACTAAAGACTATAGTGGTTACGAAATCACCTTCCATCCTAAATTGAATAATTTTCCTAGTGATTCATTCGAAAATGATGCCAAACAAATTAATGCTGTATATGAAAAAATTATTCAAGCCAATCCAGAACAATATTTATGGCAATACAAAAGATTTAAAAATACTCAAGATTTCAGTACCAACGTGTATGATCAAAAATTAAAAAAATAAATATAAGAAATTATTTACTTTAGCATAAGAGCTTGAAGCGCAGTATATACTTCATCTGGTGGTGTTGCATATAAATCTTTATGTACCTGATTACTACCTAAAGTTCCTATTAAATCTGTAGCGGTTGGCCCATACAATGAAACCATTGGAATATTATAAGCTGCAGCTAAATGGGTTAATCCAGTATCTAAACCTATCAAGCCTTTAGCATTCCTAATTAAACAAGCAATTTCCCACAAAGAACACTTAGGAATGCAACTAACATTTGTAGAATTATTCACAATCCTATTTGCCCTTTGATATTCCTCTTGATTACTATATAAAACCAGTACAGACATTCCTTTTTGGGCAAATATCCCTGCTAAATCTATCCATTTCTCCTCACTCCAACATTTATTAGCTCGACTTGTACCATGTAAAAAAATCACATAGCTATCTGGCACAGCAAATTTTAATTGTACTTGTTCAGATACTAAATTATAAGAAGGTAAGGAATCTTCCTGAATTTCATAATTGAGAGATTTAGCAAATAATTTCCTTATTCTAGTTATAGCATGTAGTGACTTAGAAACTGAAAATTTCTTATTGTAAAAAATTGAAGCTGCGGGTTCTCTGATAGATCTAAAATCGTAACCATATCTCTTACCGCGGGCAATACACGATAATAAGGCACTTTTTAGTAATCCTTGAGGATCTATAATATAATCATACTTTTCTTGTCTTATCCTTTTTAATAAATCACCAAATTCAAACTTTTGTATTGACGCCAGAAAGTTATTCTTACATCGACGCAGCGGAATTTTTATATGCATATCAATATCGTTATTTAGTCTAGTAATATCATAGAAACTATCATCAACAAGCCAGTGACACTCTAAATCATGGTATCTATTTTTTGCATCATTCAAAGCTGGAAAAGCGTGAATAATATCCCCCATAGAAGACATTTTAACTACAAGTATTTTTTTCATGCTGTTAACTCATTTATATAATTAATTACTGTACCAGGTAATATCTCACGCATACACAGATGGTGCTTTAAGGGGCAAACCCTCTCCCGACAAGGCCGACAATATATATCTGTATATAAAGATTTCGTCTTTTTAGTAAGAGGAGGCGCAAACCACTCTGGAGTCGGCCCATAAAAAGCTATCAATGGTTTATCAAGAGCAGCAGCCGTATGCATTAGCCCTGAATCATTACTTAGGACAATACTAGCTAATGATATTAAATCAATTGCATCTTCTAACGAGGTTTTACCAACAAAGTTAATACAATATGAGTTAGTATTTTCTTGGATTTCATTCGCAATTGTTGAATCATTTTCAGAGCCTAACAACCAAACTTGCCAATTTGCTTTTAATTGATTAATTACATCAGAATAATATTCTTGTGGCCAACACTTTGCTGGCCCAAAGGCCGCCCCAGGACATATTGCTAAAATTGGTTTGTCTAGAATTAAATTATATCTGTTTTTAAGTTGAATAATGTTTTCATTTGATGTGAGTAATTCAGGAAAACAAACACTATTAAAAGCACGCTCCTCATTTAAAGGATATGCAAGTGCGATAAATCTATCAACCATTCTAGTATATTTTTTCTTATCAAGTTTACAACTATTATTCAACAAGCCATGCCTAAATTCACCTAACCAACCTGTACGTTTTTTTATTTTAGAGAAAAATGGTATTAGAGCCGATTTAAAAGAATTAGGCAAAACAATTGCCTCACAATAGTTTTCAATTCTTAGTTTTTTAGCTATATTATATCTCTCTTTTAGATTCAACTTTCCGTGCCCAACTGTCATTGGTATGGATTGCCTTACTTCTGGCATTCTAGCTAAAACATTCCTACACCATTTAGGAGCAAGAACATCAATAATAGGATCATTATAAATTTTATGCAGCTCTTTAAATAAGCTTTGAGCCATAATCATATCACCAAGCCAAGAAGGCCCTACAATTAATATTTTATATTTACGATTAGAGGCAGTCACTATTTTAACTATTTTAAAAATATCCAAATAATCATAACAATTTAGCAGCCAAAATGCACTAATATTGAATTATACATGCCAAATTGCAGATTAATGTTGTTAAAAATAAGTTATTTACTATAATTCTACTGATGGGTGATAACAAATATTATATGCGAGCTATTTTTTTTATTAATTTAACTTTCGGCATTACTCTACTTTTTAGTGGATGCCAGAATCCAAATCCACGAATTATTCAAAAAGACATTATAGTGTCTTGTAATAAGCCAGGACCTGGATGCAATAAGATCGGAAAAATATCAGTACAAATTGAAGAACTAAACTCAAGAACATGGTCTACTAAATGCAGTAAATGTAATAATGGTCATCGTCTATTAAAAGATAAAGCTATTACTAGAGGTGCGAATTATGTGTGGCTACAACGTAGTAATAATCCAAACACCTTAATAGGGATAGCCTATTGGTGTAAAGGAAATTGTTAGTTATACAGCAATTTAAATAATAAAGAACATAAAATCAACTACTAACAAATAATAATTTATGTAATAAATCTAAAGCAATTTCCCACTCACTTAGATCAAATACTAAATGAATTACCACACCCACAGGTAGTATTAGCATTAGGATTCTTCACTATAAATTGTTCACCTTGGAAATTTTTCTCATAATCAACCTGTGAACCTTCAAGATATTGCAAACTAATAGGATCAATTAATAATTTTACTAAGTCTTGTTTGTCATCAAAACGAGCTTGTGTTTCAACAATATAATCATCTTTATTTATATTCTCATCAAAGGCAAATCCATACTGAAAACCCGAACAACCTCCTCCAGAGATAGATACACGCAAATTAAGATCTTGCTCTTGTTCTTCTTGGATTAATTCAAGAACTTTATTAGCAGCATTTTCAGTGAAAATAACCAGAGACTCTTCATTAGTACTACTCATATAAACCCACTACATTACAGATAATGTGAACTAATATTAGGATTATATCACAAAAACATTAAATTCATTCTAATAATATGGGGATCTCTTCATTAATTAATATCTTAGAAGGACTGATATTGGTTTTATAAGCTAAAATTTCAACGCCATTATTTACCGCTTGCCTTAGTAATTGTCCATATTTCTTATCAATATGATCTGCTGGTTTAAAGCAATTTGCAGCTGTATGCTGAACACAAAAAAAGATAACTGCTCTTTCTCCTAAATCCACCATATTGCTTAACTCTCTTAAGTGTTTTTGCCCTCTAGTAGTTATAGCATCAGGAAAGAAAGCAATATTATCTTCAACTAAGGTGACATTTTTTACTTCTACATAACAATTGATATTCTCATATTCTAATAAAATATCTATTCTGCTATTTTCTTGACCATATTTAACTTCTCTAGATAGCGCTTTATACCCTAATAAAGATTTTATTTGTCCACCTTGTATAGCCTCCTCTACCAGGTAATTTGGTTTTGCAGTATTTACTCCTATATAGTGGCTATTTACTTTTACAATCTCTAATGTATAAATATATTTTCTACTTGGGTTAGTTGATTTAGATAGCCATACACTGCTACCCGGAATATCACAACCCAGCATAGATCCTGTATTAGGGCAATATGCTGTTTCAATCCCCTCGTCCCCTAATTCAACATCAACCAAAAACCTTTTATACCTCTTGATCAACCTACCTTGAATTAATTTATTAGGAAACTGCATATAATAAAAAATCTAGCCAACAAGTTGTTTTTCACGCATTTCATCTAAAGTTTTACAGTCTATGCATTGAGTAGCTGTTGGTCTTGCTTCCAATCTTTTAAGCCCTATTTCTATTCCACACGCATCACAATAGCCGTATTCATCATCTTGAATTGCTTGCAAAGCTTCATCTATCTTTGTTATGAGCTTGCGTTCTCTATCACGTGCACGTAATTCAACCCGGATCTCTTCCTCTAGACTTGCTCTATCATTTGGATCAGGAAAATTAGCAGCTTCATCTTTCATATGAGAAACTGTTCTATCTACCTCTTCCATTAAAGATCTTTTCCAAGTAAGCAATTTATTTTTAAAATATAATAAATGCTCAGAATTCATATAGTCATTTTCTTCATGAGATAATGCCCCTGTAGTAGTGTGTTTTTTAGGATCAGTATCTTTTTTCCTTGACACGGCAACACCAACAACAGCATTTTGTTTATTTCTAACAGGTAAAACTGTTTTTGGTTTAGGGGTATTACTTTTTAAAATATTAGTATTTTCTTTGATCAATTTATTCTTTGCCTCCTTGGTAGCAATTTTTTTATTTTCACTTATTCGTTTATCCGATAGCTGCTTAATGACTGTTTTATCAACAGATGGTTTTGCTGTTACTCTTTTTTTAGTCGCAGTCTTTTTAGCTGCTGCTTTCTTAGCTACAGTCTTTTTAGCTGTTGTTTTTTTAGCCACAGTCTTTTTAGCTGTTGTTTTTTTAGCCACGGCCTT
>JABSQI010000400.1 GCA_013215905.1 Legionellales bacterium
ATTTATGCCTTAAAATAGATACTTACACTGTAGAATAGGAGATAAATTCACTCTTAATAGTTCTATTTTGAAAAGAAGTTTGTTAAAAGATAATATATGACAGAAATTTAATTTAGCAATAATGAAAAAATATATGAAACTAAATTCCCACTTTCTCTCAGAATACTGCATTCCTTGTAAATAAGAGTTGTTAATCTCCTAATAAGTAGAATTATTAACACCCTTTTACCAAATTATAAAATATAATTTGGTAAAGTAATTTTTTCTTCTTTTTGTTGAAAATATATATCTAAAAAGATATTATTAATTATATATTTTCCTTGTCCAATTTTTTTTATTAGTCCTTTATCTTCTAAAGAACTGTTTACATTATATAAAGTTTTACTGTTTAGGTTAATTTTCTCTTTGTTTGCAATTGAATATAAAACATTTAACGAGTGTTTTTTCAGTTTTGCGTTAGATAATACTTCATCTAAGTAAGCTTTATTATTTAAAATTACATCTATTAAACTTTCATACCCATCTTTATTTGTAAGCTCCTTTATATTATTTACAATGGCTTTAAAATATAAGTGCTGCAATACTTGTAATGAATAATCAGGATGTCCTCCCAAGTAATCTAGTAGATACCTTAGTGATTCACATTTAATACCTTTATTTTTAAACTGTAAAATACTATATTCGTATAACTCATCTATGTCTAAGGGTAAAAGTGAAACAATTGTTACAAAAGGAAAGAAGGGCGAAGTTCTGTATTCAAAGATTTTCGTCATAATTGTCTCCATACTCCCCAGAAAAATATAGGTAATATTTTCATGCTGTTTCATCACAGAACTGCTTTTAATTAAAATTTCATCTGTAGCTATATTTAAAATATCTTGAAATTCATCAAGAGCAAACTTAATATTTATATTTTTCTTTTTTGCAATACTATTCATAATATTTAAACTATGTAAATAGTATTCAACGTCATCAATCTTTTTATTTTCAAGTATCTTAATTGTAGATTCTGCAATATCATCTATTTTTAATTTTTGAATAGCTTTGAAAAGATCAAACATTGAGTTTTTTGTTTGATATAAGAAGTTATCAATCGAATATATTTTATATGCACTGTCTATTATCGTATCTGCTAATGCGGTAAGAGAACTAGCTCTTTTAATATCAACATATACAAATTCATACTCTTTTTTATTTTTTAGCATATGTTTTACCAAAGAGGTTTTCCCAAATCTTCTTGGCGCTTTAATCATAAATGACTGATTGTGGTCAATATAAGTTTTAAACAGTGCTAAATGTTTGTTTCTACCAATAAAATTTTCTCCCGTTACTGGTTTACCCGTTATAAACATTATTATCCTTATCAAGTTATATATAAGATAATTATATCTACTAATTAAATGGATGTCAATTTTAACAAGTAAAATTCTACTTATAGTTGCTATATCTATTAATTATATAGATAAATTAATCATATATATTAATGGATACTTGTGAATATTTCTCTCTTATAAGAATAAAACTAAATATTTAATATCATTTTCAAAAAAGGTTGATTGATGATAATTTGCTATTTCAAACACAATCCAGAAGTTTGGAGCAGTTTATTCAAAAAATGTGGATTTGTTGCCGGCCACACCCAAAAGGAGTATGCCTCTATTTCTCAACTATGGTCCAAAATTTCATCAATCTGAGCTATCTAATCCATACGTTAGAATATAACTAAAAATAAGCCAAAACCCAAAATATCAGGTTCCCAACGTTTATATTGACGGAGATATAGCGTTAAAACGAAATCCAATCAGCAGCTGATCACTTGATCACCTGACCCTGTCAATTAACATGCTCATAATTCCAGATCCGCACGCATCTCCCGACTACGACAACGAGAGATTCTCCGCTCTTGGAGAATTTATCCTTTCAACCAAGCCTCAATACATCGTATGCTTGGGGGACATGGCAGATCTGGGGAGCCTTTCATCATACGACAAGTGGACGAAGGGCTTCGTGGGATGGAGATACAAGAAGGATATATCATCGGTGATAGACGCACAAACAAAGCTG
>JABSQI010000401.1 GCA_013215905.1 Legionellales bacterium
AGTTAGAGGGGAGTCTTGTAACTAAACATTTAACGTGTTATGGTCAACCCTTTTTCAGAATCTGTTATTGCTAATGGGGAGGTGGGGGAGTGGGGTACAACCCCTGGTAAACCAGATTCTGCTTTAATTGTTTCGACACAAAATGGGGTACACTCATTGCATTTTGCATTAATCACATGACTTGAGACTGAGTTATGACATCATAAAGTTTTAATTTGTGTGGTGCGCAACAGCAAAAAATAAGGGGTCATGTAAAATTTTGAAAATTTTGTTAAATAAGCGTAATATTAATTTTGTGTAATGCATACTTTGAGAGCTCAAGGCAAAAGCTATGGAAATGTGAGCTTATATAGAAATCAGTTTAATACATGCCTTTAATATACATGTAACTGCCCCCAAATGCTGGTGCCCTCCTCAAATTTAGATTCAAGGAAAATTGTATATATATTTTCTTAAAAACACTTCTGCAAATATTATTTTTTTCATTAAATATCTCCAAATTTATTCGTATTTAAATATATATTTTTTATAATAGAAAGTAAACTTAAATTTATTTATTTTATATTCCTGAAAATTAGTTTATCAAATTAACAACTTTATTAATTTCTCCAACTAATCTAAATGATCCAAAAACAATGACCCGATTGAAATTTGTTAAAACATTAATTCTATCTACTAACTCTTTTGATGAACTAAGAAATGTATAATTGTCCATTCTTAAATTTTTAAAAATTTCTATATAATCTTGTGGCTTTGCCATTCTTGCATCATGATTAAAAATCATAATATACCAATATTTAAAATAGTTTTTATAGATGTTAATAGCTTCTGCTATATTTTTATCTCTACATATCGAAAAGACAGCGATATTTCTCCCTCCTGTGGGTAATTGGTTTGCCAGATTATTCAAGGCCTGAAAGTTATGAGCAACATCAAAAATAATAGGAATTTTTCTCTGAACTATTGAATACCGTCCAAATATACTAAAATCACTTAAAGATTTATTAATAATTTCTTCAGTTAATAAATTATTTAACCCAAGCCCTCTTAAACATTCTAAAGCGCAAGATAGATTTGCAGGCACAATTTTCCCTGGCAATTTTAATTCATCTATTTGAATGTCTTTACTATACCAATTAAGATAATCCCCATTCATAGAATATTTAAAATCTTTATTTTGTATTTTCAAATTAATATTGTGAATTTTAATATATTCTTTAATTGATAGTGGTAAATTATTTGCTCCTAGAATTGCATAACAATTATCTTTATAAATATGGGCCTTTTCATATCCTATAGATTCAATACTATTTCCTAAATGATTTACATGATCTATACCAATGCTAGTTATAATAGCAACATCCCTATGTACAATATTTACAGAATCTAATCTACCTCCCAATCCTATTTCTAAAATGATAAAATCCAGATCAGTATTTTTAAATATATATAAAGTGGCTAATGTTGCAAATTCAAAATATGTTAATGATATGTTACCTCTAGAAACGTTAATTACCTGAAATGCTTCTATTATCTTCTCATCTGTTACATCACTTTTATTGACCCTGATTCTTTCATTGAATACATGTAAATGAGGAGAAGAATATACCCCAACAGAGTACTCATTCTTTGATAAAATAGATTCTAATAATGCACAAGTAGTACCTTTCCCATTAGTTCCACCAACTATGATAACTTTGGAATCAAAGTGTAAAAGCTCCATGCGAGCAGCAACAGTTAATACTCTATCTAAGGTAAGATCAATTTTAACCGGATGTAAGTCTTCTAAGTAATTAAGCCAATCACTTAATCTGCTAAACATTCTTTTATTTGCTACTCATTAAATGATTTAAAATTGAGTATAAATTTTCTTTTAATTTCCTACGATCAATTACCATATCAATATGACCCTTTTCTAATATAAATTCACTTTTCTGGAATCCATCCGGTAGTTTATGTCTTACTGTCTGCTCAATTACTCTAGGACCTGCAAAACCAATCAAGGCATCTGGTTCAGCTATGATTATATCCCCTAATGTTGCTAAACTTGCTGATACACCAC
>JABSQI010000402.1 GCA_013215905.1 Legionellales bacterium
AACTACCATAGTTTTGTTCTGTAGCCGTACCATATGCATCTCTTGCTCCAAAACTTCCTCCATCAATAGTTTTTAATTGACAAACCAAAACATGGTTTTGAGGTAGTGGTAAGGCTAATTGAATTAAAGTGTTATTGTTTGGTTGAACATTTACAGTATAACTTGAAACATATTCTGTATAAGTTATTCCATCAGGACTCCTATATAGTTTAAAATTATTTAAAGCATATTCAGGTATAGCAGGATCAAATGAACCTAGTTTTAAAGGCGTGTTAAATGTAAACGTAAAATCATTTTGACCTGCCGGATCTGTTACTACAAATCCCTGCGCTCCCGCGTAATATTGTTCGTTAGTTTCGGTGATTAATCCACCATTTGGCATTGGCATATCTTATTGTTTTTCGTTGTTATCTTGTGCTGCAACTTGTTGTGAAGCTGCTTGTATTATACTAGGATCTTGAATTATAACTCCTGCATAAGACAATATTCTTAATATTAATTCCTCTTGTTCACTTTGATCTAAACCAAACTGTACAGATGATCCTTGATCATATAAATATTGTCCTTGTGGACCAGTAGTAAAACCCCATACTATATCTTGTGGTTTAGCTAAATAAGTAAAAGTTATATCGCTTTGTATACTACTTGGATATATTCTTAAAACATTATTCTCATAAGTGTATAATGGAAATTTTTCTGTAGGTTGAGTTAAAGGAGATAATATTAATTGTCGTAACTCATTAGGTTGTGTATATTGACCAAGGTCGTAGTCTTTATAAAATACTGTTCCTAATCTATATAAAACATCATTACCTGCACCTAAAGTTCCTACTACTACAGGATTAGGAGCATAAATTAAAGGATCGTTAAAATCTGTAAAATCTAAAGTAGGAAATGTTCCAGTAGCTACATCATAAGTAGGTGTAGCAGTTCTTTGAAAAAATTGTAATTTTTGTTCAATATTTTTAACACGATCTGCGTATTCAGTGTCATTTTGTGATACACGATATTGCTGATTCAAATCACTAGCGTATCCTTCAAATATAGCTAACTGAGCCTGTGTTCCAATTTTATTGAATTCATCAGGAGTTATGTAACCTCTTTGTTGTTGATTAAGGATTAGTAGTACTGTTTGATATACTGCATTAACGTTTACCATTATATTTGTATTTTAATAAAAGGCGGGCGAACCCGCCTTATTACTATTATTGTAGTCTTTTTTCTATTGACTTAAATACTTCTACTCCTTCATCTGTTTTAAACCACGCAGCAATAGCTGAATATGGGTTTTCATCAAAAGGAACATTCATTAACTTTCTATCATTACTAGACCAATGAATAGTTCTTTGATCTGGAGATATTCTAATAATATCTTGTTCAACTGCATTAATCGCAAAGTTTCTTAACTGTACGTTTTCATCAGCTGCTAATGTTAAAAATAATTTAGGATTAGCTTTAGCTAAAAGCAACAAATCTCTTCTTAATTCTTTAGAAGACATTTTATTAACTTTTGAACCATACTCTACTCTTACAATTGCTTCTGCAACATCTACATCCATAGCTCTTGCAACATTTAATGCTTCAATTTCCCACTCAATATTTTCGATTTCATCATCTGCAATTTTTTGTGGAACATGCTCTGTATATCTTTTGCCCTTCATCGGGTGATATAATGATAATAGTTTTTGTAAAGCAATTTTTTCTTTAGATACACTTAAAGTACCATCTCTAAATGTTATATGTCCTAAAGTAACCTCACCTTTTTGTTCATCTACAAACGGACTAGACATGTTAGTCGCATATCTAAGTTCTCTTTGCTCACCTTTAGCTGAATCATACCATAATAACGGATGTCTTCTAGTGTGTTTAGCAGGAATAGTAAACGTTAAAGGTTCTTTATTTCCACTTAGTATATAAGTTCTATCTTTTACTTCCCAGTTATCTTTTTTAACTGGTTTAATAGCTGTAGGTTTTGGTGTAGCAACTGCTACTTCTTCTACAACTACTTCTTCTTGTTTTTTCTTTTTTGCCATAATATAATATAATTAAATAG
>JABSQI010000403.1 GCA_013215905.1 Legionellales bacterium
TATTTTATTATCATCTAAATTTACATCAGTACGCACTACTAATATATCACCAACATGTAGAGTAGGGTACATCGAATCACCTTTTACACGAACTAAATATGTACTATTAGGTTTAGATAAATACTTTTCATCTAAGCTTAATTTTTGCTCTTTAAAATCATCTGCTGGAGAAGGAAAGCCTGCCTGAACACCACTTTCAAAATATTTAACATATACACCTTGATCACTTACTCTAAAAGGTAAGTTTTCAATTTCACTACTGAACTGTGGTATTTTTACTATTTTCATTAGTTTACTTCTAATAATTCATCCCAACTGGTAGTATATCTTTTGGATAGTTTTTCTTGGCGCATTTTCCAAGTTCTCCCCATGTCTTGACTACCTAATTTTACTTTATTAACTCCTAAATTACTATTAATTGAATCAATAGACTTCATTAGGTTAACATGTTTTGGGTTTTCGTTTACAAATAAATTTATTTGCTTAGTTGATTGTGGAGTGATACCATTAATAATAACGCCCCCTTTCTTGAATAGATACCCTTTCTTATAAATAGCTAGTAATCCCTTAATAGCGTACTTTGATAATGTTATACTGGATGAACTAGCGTAGGGGAGTGTAATAGTTATACTCTTATAGTATTGTGGTTTATCCTTCTTAAAACGATTGGTAAGAATAAAGATAGTTAACAAATTACAATCTGATTTTTGTTTTCTGAGCTTTTCAGCGCAAAGAATTGCATATGTACTGATACGTTCCCTTAATTCATTTATATCTGTAATATCGTTTTTAAAACTCCTGGTTGTTGCTATTGATTTCTTATTTACAACTTCATCAAGACTCAATCTTGATTTACCTTCTAATTCATGTTTTAATCGTAAACCAACAACTGAAAATTCACGTCTCACATAAGAATCATCTAATTCTGTATATTCATAAGCTGTTTTAACTCCAATCGCTCGGAGTTTAGCAGCAATCTTTCTGCCTATTCCCCAAACATCTTCAATAGCTAACCACTTTATTGCCTTGATTCTTTTTTCTTCAGTATCTATAACATAGGACCCGTTTGTTTTTACTGGAAACTTCTTTGCTATACGATTCGCAACTTTGCACAATGCTTTAGTAGGAGCGAACCCAATACTAACCGGTATACCAACGTTCTTATTTACGGTGTCTTTCATTTTAACACCATATTCCTGAAGGTTGTACTCTTCGAACCCATCAAGCTTTAAAAAAGCTTCATCAATGGAATAGATTTCTATATCTGGAGAAAACTCCCTAAGGTTATTCATAACCCTATTACTTAAATCTCCGTATAAAGCAAAGTTAGAAGAGAATACATGTACTCTGTTTTGTTCAAATACTCGTTTGAATTTATGTGCAACGGCTCCCATGGGAACATATGGTTTAACTTCATTAGAACGCGCAATAACACAACCATCATTATTAGATAGAACCACAATAGGCTTACCTTTTAAATGAGGTTGAAACAATCTTTCACAAGATGCGTAGAAGTTATTACAATCAACAAGAGCGAACATGTTGCAAAGTTACAATGAAATATTCAGGACAATATAAAATATCAATTATTGATATTAACAAAAGATATTTTAGAATAGGTCTTTTAGATCAGAAGAATATTTATCGAGAGAATCACCATGTTTAAAACATTTAACTTCTGTTATGCTATTGAATTCAGAGTTATAAACTAATTCAATAAAAAATAAATCCAAAGCATAACAATTACATCGAACACCATTACCAACGAAACTATCTAAATATGTAGCGTTATTTAGAGTGGTTTTAATTTGATCTTCAAGACCGAGTATTTTGAATTCGTATAAAGTCAAATTAAAAGATTTGGAGATAATGTAATTATACACCAATTTTGGGTTTGGTACTTAGTCCTTATTATTTTTACACTTTGTTGTGTTGCGTTTTTAGCACTAAACATCGTCCATTTCATCCTTATTAACGTCATTAAATTTATTCCGATCTCCAATTAAGCCCGTTAGATGAGCTTCCCATACTCTTAGTAAATTTATTTTA
>JABSQI010000404.1 GCA_013215905.1 Legionellales bacterium
GAAGTTAAAATTGTTCAGTTTGTTATGTCACTTGATAAAATAACATACGCAGTATGTTTAGCTGATTATGGTAAGTTTTATTTATTTGAATTTAGAAAATTAAAAGTAAAAAACGATGAACAATAAAGAATTCCAGTGGTTCAATATCATAAAGAATGATCGTGACCTAATCGAAGACTCACAGATATTCAATCTTGATAGACCATTTGAAAACGAGCAGTTAAACGACTTGCTGTATTATTTCAGAAAGAAACTTAATGATAGCAATAAATATAAAAGGCCACAAGGGGCACTTAAAGACGCTTATAAAGATTTATCGACACATTACCCCGAAAATGATTTAAAACGCCATATAGACGCTTCTACGGCTCTTAAAAAGCGAATTAAGGATATAGAAGAGGAGTTAATTGGCCGTTATCAGCTAAGAACAGTTCAAAACAAGTGTGAAGAGTACATAAACTGCATGAATATTGACATGCACCCACAAGACGTAATAGATGACATAAAAAGCATGGTAGACAAGCTTGAAGATTCTGTTACTGAAAGTGAATCAATGACAAAGGAAGAGGCTAGAGATGCCATTTTAGAGAAATATATTAATTGTAGTAAAGAGTCAGTTTACATAAAGACTGGTATTGATGGTATCGATAATATTATCATAGGATTAGAAGAAAGCTCTCATTATATAATTGGCGGTAGGCCATCAATGGGTAAAACTGCTTTGGGTTTATCTATTCAAGCTAACATAGCTTTAAGTGGTATTAAAGTTGGTATTGTTTCAGTTGAGACATTAACTCAAGGTTTAGTAGAAAGGCTTGCATCTATATCTTCTGAAGTTTCAACAAATGTATTTAGAGGTGGTACAACTCCAACTCAAGATGAGTACTATAGATTCACTAATTCTTTAACTGAAGTTGTTGATAATCCTAATTTTGTAGTTGAAGGAACTACTAATAGAAGCATTACAAATGTTAGCAGGATAATTAGAAAGATGAAAAGAGATCACCCTGATATGAGAGTTATTATTGTTGATTATCTTCAAAAAATAGAATCTACTAATAAAAATGCACCAAAACACAATCAAATTGAAGAAGTTTCAGGAAGAATAACTGACCTATGTAAAAAACTTAATGTTGCTATGGTTAGTCTAGCTCAATTAAACAGAGAGAGTGAAAAGAAACAAAAGGATGATAAACCTGAAAAACCTGATTTACATTCATTTGATGGCAGTTCATCTATTGAGAAGGATGCTGATGTTTGTATGTTAATCTATAGGGATAGAGATGCTAACATTGAAGCACAAAGCCCTCAAGGATGGACAGAGAAATCTATATTTAATGGAGATCCTGAACGTCAATCTGTAAGCAATCTTCAAGCAGGCATCATTGTTGCTAAAAATAGAGATGGTAGAACTGGATTAGATAGAATGAGATTCAACGCACCATGTACTAAATTTTATAGCAATGATGAATTTAATAAAAACTCTTACTCTTCTTTTTCTACATGATTACATCATTCACCGAAACCGAAGAGTTTAAAGAACTCAACGAGATATTCCAAGAGTTATATCAAGATGAAGAATACGAAGATGCTTATGACGTATTTCTTGAGATTCATCAGGGGATAACCGACTTCAATTCTAATCTCCCCGACTGGTATAAGATTAGATGGAGCATGGAGCCTGCTTCTGATGAGGTTTTTGAGGATGCTTTAAACGAATATAATAGAAATATATATGGATGGGCTTGACTAGATTAATTTAGTCCATTATTATCCAACAACTCAAAAAGGAGAGTAGAATGAAAGAATATGATGATTGGTTAGATTTAACCCACGATGAAGCTTATTATGACCATTTTGGATATGATGAGGAAGAAGAAGTTGATGATTACTACGAAGATTGTAAAGAACCATACTAAAGGAGAAAGGTGGATGAGTGAAATTAAATTGAACTTATTAAACAGGTTGCATCTTATATGGGAAATTATCACCACTCGTAGTGGACATAAACATTCATCATCAAGCAAGCAATTATCTACT
>JABSQI010000405.1 GCA_013215905.1 Legionellales bacterium
TAGTTTAGAATCCTGGTTAATTCCATTCGACCATAGATTAACATTATTAACTTCATCTAATAAATGTTTACAGAATGTGTCACTGACAAAAGGGAAATGATATACATAATGACACGGTTCGGTATAGTCTAATTTATTCCAATTAGAGATTGCCTTATAGAATTCAGGGTGTAGATATTTTTTCGTCCAAGCCTCTCGGTCAGTTTCAAATGTATAGAACTCTCTATGAACTACATTAGATGGTATAGTATCTTTCAGGTCGTATATATATCCGTTATACTCGGTATTCTCGATATACATTGGTATGTTGTGGTCCCTGCAGTTTTTGGAAAATATCATATCGTTAGAAAAGTTCTTGTTAAAATTTCCGCTATAGAAATTTTTGACTTTACTAATGGTTTCTTTGTTGATTAAATAATTACCATATAAATGCATTACATTCCAACATCCCGTTAATGATCTATTTACAATATCTAGATAATCGGGAGCCCGTTTATACCAGCCATTTTCATCGATATTCCTCCAAAAATTACTCCACACTTCATGCTTCTTTGTTAACATAGGACCAATAATACTCTTATTTCTAAGAATTAGATTACCTAATATATTTTTATTCGTAATAATATTTTTGCTATTCAGATACCATAAAAAATCAACATCCTGGCTGTATGCTATATCTAGTATCTTGTTTCTGACAGCTTCTGTACTACCCTTTACTTCTGTAGCTTTATCTAGCGTAACTTTATTAGTATTGTTTTTTGAGTAGTAATAGTTAACTAGGCATTCGGTATTATTAATATTGTCTTCTATGGTTTCAATCATGTTAGGTGTTGAAAAACCTTCTATTTCAATAAAAACTAGTAGGTTAAATTTTTTGAGTAGTCTTTCCGGGTTTATATTAATTCTAGTATCGTCTAATTTATTGAAAATATATTGTTGAGAATTCTCTGTATCGCTGTTGGTACGAAAAGCATTTGTTTCTGGTTCAATAATTAGATTTTTAATTGAAACTAACTTTAATGGTTGGGGTATATTATAATATTTATAGAAATTTTTATGAGGAGACACACCTCCCATTATGGGAATAAATTCGTCGTGGGGTATTAGATTTTCTTTCATTTTGGCATTTAATATTTTTTTCATGCCCTTTGAATTCATTATATATCCACACAACCAATAACTAAATTTGGCTTTTACAAAATGTTCATTTATGACTTCTTCTTTACTTTCAGTCTCATCATTATTCCGCAAACCAGAATGACGTCGGTTTCGACCTAAATAACACAAATTCCAGTCTATTTGTTTTAAATTTTCTAATATATTTTTTAATTTATTAGAAAAATCTTCGGGTATTAATACATCATCTTGTAATATAATAGCAATATCTATTTTGTTTTTTTCACATTCTTCGTAAATGGAATAGTGGGATAAAGCACAGCCTATTTGCCCCCAGGTTATCCCTCTTTTATATTTATAACATGGATCTTTCCATTCTTGGACAATTCCTACCTTCATTTCTTCAAGGTCGTCATGGGATAAACTACTTCCATCTATTCCTTTAATAAATTTATAATCTAATCCTTTTAAACGTTCTATCATTCGTTTCTTTTTTTCTAAACGTTTTTCTAAGTTTACAACAAAAATCTGGGTTTTCATTATTTATGCTATTTATGCTATTTTTATATTGGTATAAATTTTGGTTTTTATGGAATAAGACGAGTATAAGAAACTCCATCTATTGTTTTTCCACGTAAAGATGCCTTTACGTTGCGGATGAATTTGTTGGGGTTTGTTTGATAGAGCAGTGAAATATGTTCCTCGAGAGGATCCGAAAAATTAGGGTTGTAAAGGATAAATAAAAGCCCCTGGATAATATGTTCGAGGGCTAGAGCGGGGGAATAATCTTCTCTTAAAAGAGAAAGGCAGACTCTGCCTTCGAAATTTACATTCGGGTGGTATATTTTCTCGACACATTTTATTTTTGGGGCTTTAAATGGGTAATTTGGCGGGATGTCAAAACGGAATGAAAATGTTCC
>JABSQI010000406.1 GCA_013215905.1 Legionellales bacterium
ACATTATGTGCAATGTATTCTTAGAACATTTTTCTAGATGGTGTAGTATCGATGGTGCTTCAGCTAATGCTTATAAAGTTTATATTAAGTCAACACCTCTTGAAAAAATTTTAGATCTTGAAAAATATGAATCAATTAACCAAATTGCAACAATTTTTACTGAAGATGTAATTATCTAAAATATAGTCCTAATACAAGCTATAATACTTATTCCCATTCGTCTTGATACTCTTTATACTTATCTCGAACAGCATTAAGTCTATTATTGTTTTTATATTTTTCTTCTACAATTTTCATAACCGCATCATAATCTAAATTTATATATTCTTTTTTTGGTTCTTCAAAAGTAGTCGTCCCTAAAATTAAATCTCGTGCCATTCTATGTTCTGGAGTATCATTTTTTTGCTTCTTTTGTCTTTCTCTAAGCTGCTCAATCATAGTTTTAGGTCTTTTTACTTGTTTCCTAGGACCACCAGTCTTTTTCAAGTCTTTACCTTTTCTAATACTCGCCAAAAAATTAACCCTACCACCAGTGTTATTACCTGCTTTCTTATGTTTCTTAGGAGCATTTTTTACTCTCTCTCTCCTTTGCATCTCTCTAATAATATCACCAGTATTTTTACCTTGAGCTAACATACTTTTTAACTCATCTCCAGATTTTATTTTTAAGTCTCGTTTAAATTGAATTTTTTGCTCTCTTTGTAGTCGTTCCATCTCTCTACGCTTACGCTCCTCTGCTAATGGATCTGCAAACCTCCCTATTTGGCGTTGTTGAAGTTCCCTGATAATTATTGGATCTTTATTAACTTCATTTGTACTCTTATCATAATCTAGCAATTCTTCATCTGTACTCCCACTTACTGCACTACGAACTAACATATTCCTAATTCGTTGAGGTTTATTTGCAAATTTTTCAAAAGCTCCATCCCAAGAGTATGCTTTTCCTGTATATACAACCTTCTTCTTAGGCTCATTATCATTTTTTGGTGTTCCAGGAGGCTTAATTTTATCTTTTAATTTTTTATGCATTTCTCGACGTAATTCTCCTGGATCTCTTTCAGTTTCAATCTCAACTGGCTGATCTCCTACCCCACGATTTCTTGCCTCTTCTTGAGCTTTACGTTTTCTTTCTTCTCTTGCTTTCCTAATTTCTTCTGCTGCATCCACTTTTTTTAGGCTAGAATGAACTTCTTCATCATCTCTTCCCATAAATTTTCTTCTATCAATAATAACTTTTCTAGTAGTATCAGTATTGCTCCCAGCCTTACGAATTAACCTCTTTTGATCAATTTTATCTTTTTCCACAAGAGTTTTTACAAGATTATTAGTTTGAGGATCTCTTACCCACTTCACTTTCATTCCTTCTGGAATAGTTTCTACAACATTATCTTTATCACCTATACCCTGACCTGGATTACCGCGCCCTCCTGCTTCATTACCATCTATTGGATCATTATGCTCAGCTTCATCTAAACCTGTGGAGTCATCTTTCTGAGTTAATAAAGATTCTCCATTAGTCTCATTTACTCCTGGTATAGTTTCAAGTTCATTAATTTCATCAATAACTTCATTGTTACTAAGCTCATGCTTTTCTTGATGAAGTGGACTTTCTATATAATCATCAATAACTTCAAATTCATTTTCGCTATGTTCATCTTTAAAATTATCTTCTGAGCTCTCTCCAATTTTATCAACGTCTTCATTCTTTTCAATTACATCATCCTTGTCTTGGGTTTCATCTTTATCAATATCTTCATCTTTGTTAATCTCTTCATCTTTTTTAATCTCTTCATCTTTGTTAAAATTTTCATCCTTATCTTCATTATCTAGCAATTTACTATTTTCATCATCTTTTTTAACATCAGGTAATATAATATCATTCTGAGTTAATTTAATTATATCTGTTTCTTTAACTAGCCCTTGACTAAGTGCTCTATCTACCTCTTCCTGATTCTTAGCAACAAATATATTTTCTACTGCAGCTGAATTCATAATCAAACTATCTGTTCTTATATCAAATTCTTCAAGTTGAATTA
>JABSQI010000407.1 GCA_013215905.1 Legionellales bacterium
TTTATTTAAATAAGATATTCCCAAGCAAATTTTATCATTTTGATTTATTAAACATAAATCTCTATCAGTAAGAATATGTTCATCTTCTAATAATATCTTAGGGGAACCTTTAATGTTCCATATACTATCTGTTGGATCAACTATCTTTAATTGTTGTATGATAAAAGTATGTTTTTCTTTATCTAATATGTGTTTTATATTAGAGTTTATCTTAATTTTTTCAGTGTTAAGTGCCAAAGTAATGCGCTGACTATCTTTGAGATTTTGCAAATTTAAATCTACTGTATCTATATTAAGTTCATCATACTCTATTCCTTGAAGATGTATATTTCCTGAGCCTGTTAAATTTTTAGTATCTAATGTTATGTTAATTTCTGAATGTTCATTTTTGAAATTGGGAGAATTAATTTTATCAATTACTGCAGATATTTTAAGTTTAGGTAGTGATAAGTCTCCTAAAATTTCTCCAGAACTTGAAATTTTCCCTCCTAAGATAGAAGAATATTTAGATAATTCTTCAATATATATATCATATTTAAGATTAGAATTTTTTGACAAAACACCATTTACGTTAATGTTGTTACCTTGATCTCTAGATTTGAAATTTTTAAAATATATATAATCTTCTTTTATATCAACTGAATATTGTGCTTGCACATCCATAAAAATTGAGTCATTTTTAATATATAATTCTCCGTCTGTTGAAAACAAATTTTGGTTGATATCTAGATTGTTTTTACTTGTAATATGATAGTCATTAAATTTAATGTCACTAACAAGATTGTTAAAATAGACATGCTTGTCATTTTCTAAATTTTTTGTGACTAAATTTATTAGGCAGATGATATTAGAGCACTTTGAGTTGTTTTCGGATTTAATTTCTGTTGATATGTTTGCATGTCCTTCACTGAAAATTAAGTTTTTATTTCCATACATTATATTTCCATTCTTCCAATTAGTTGCAAGTTTCAAAAAATTATCCTTAATATCAAAATTAAGTTTTAAATCTATATTTGAAATATTTTTCCCATCTACCTCACATTCAATATGTTCTAAATTCCCAATTACCATAATGTTATATTGTTGATCAATGAAATTATTTTTAGCATTAAGATCCATTTGTATTTTAAAAGGTTTTTCTAAGGATAATTTGCTCGATGCATCATAGGTATATTTGTTATAAGTTGTAATTATTTTCTCGCTAGCTATTTTTTCATTATCAATAATAGTATTAATTATTTTTATATTCACGAATGATAATGGGCTTGAAGTTGAATTTCTAATAAATAAACCATTAATATTTATATTTTTAATTTCTATGTTTAGCAACCATAGATAGCTAGATATTTCATTTTCTTTGGAATTTTGTGTAGTAGTTTCTGTTGAGCTAGGGGCGCTATTTTCAGATAAAATAGCTATGTTTTCTATTAATATTGATTCTATAATTAATTTTCTTTTAAAGATGTTAAAACTTAAATTACTTTTAAATTTTGTGATGTCAATTTTAAAGTCTTCAGATGAATAAAGTATGTTGTCGATATCTAGTCCATCAACAATATTCCCATTAAGGTTTTTAATTAATAATTTACCAGATGTAAAATATCTTGCAGTCTTGTAAGTGATTTGTAAGCCAACATTAGTAAATAAAATAAAATATCCGACAATAGAAGCTATAAGGGTGAAGATTAAAATTAGTTTTAGTAAAATAGACAAGATAATTTTCATATTAAATTTCTGAACCTATACTAAAAAATATTCTATATTTGGGGGCATTTTTTTCAAGACCTTTAGCATATCCAAGATTTACTGGGCCAATTGGTGTTTTGAACATTACTCCAATACCAGCACTACTTTTTATTGGAGATTTTATATCATTAAAAACATTTCCAATATCATAAAAAATACTTAGGTACCATCTCCATACAATAGGTATTTGCATATCTAGACTTGCAAGATAAACATATTTTCCTGTTCCTATTAATTTGGATTGAAAATCATATCCTCTAATACTACTATTCCCACCT
>JABSQI010000408.1 GCA_013215905.1 Legionellales bacterium
AAACATGTTTGTTGAATAAATCTAATAATTTGTTCATTACTGAAATGATTAAAAAATAACTTCCGTTCATCTATACAAGTAGACCATTCTTTTTTGTAATGTTCTAATATCATATTAAGATGTTTAGGGTTATTTAAGTCTTCGTTGACTTCTTCTTTTAAAAGTAAATACAAATTATAAAGGTATCGATTAACATGAGTTACTCCACTTTTTACTATACCTAAGAAGTTAATAGATAATCTTGCGTAGATTCTATTATTTTCTTTTTGTTCTTTCGTAAAAGGTAAGTGTGCTCCTGTTACTTTATCTATTGTTTGATTTTCAGGAATAGATAAAAGGTTTTCATTATAAAGCATAAAGGATAATCTTTTTTCCTTACACTTTAATAGTTTAGCTTTGCCTTCATATTTAGTTTGTAACATATAGTCTTTATACATGTTTATTACTTTACCTACTTGAAGGTCCTCTGATGTTCTAAAGTTATCCATTTTTTTATAAATAAAAAGCAACTAAAACAGTTAGTCTTAGTTGCTATATATGATTATTAATGTATATGATTTCTTAAAAATACAATACTGGATCTACTTTTTTGTTATCTACGATAACTTCGTAGTGAACGTGGGGCGAAGTACTCATTCCTGTATTACCAGAATATCCGATTACTTGTCCTTTCACTACTTTTTGGTTTACTTTAACAGCTATTTTACTAAGATGTGCGTATCGAGTTCTATATTTGTCACTATGTTCTACGACAATATTATTGCCATAACCAGTATTACTATATTGAACTAATACTATTTTACCATTCGCAGTAGTTATTACATCACTGCCAATTTTACATCCCATGTCAATACCTGCATGTAATTTAATTTTTCTAAGTACGGGGTGGAGTCGATATCCGAATCCACTCATTCGATGTATAGGTTTTGTTAAAACCCCTGCTAATACTGGAAAACCTGTTGGCTTTATGATAGTATCGCAACCTAATGGTACTTCTTTAATTACTTCTTTGATAACCTCTTTGATGACTTCTTTTTCAACAATGTAAGGTTTCTCAATGTAAACCACCTTTTTCTTTGGCTTTATGGCCTTTCCACTAATCAGTGCAAAGACAAACATAAAAATGAATAAAAGAGTTATTAAGTTTAATCCATGTCTCATTTTATTTATTTTTGTTCTACAATAGCTGCTTTGGCAGCTTTACTTTTTACTACATAATATTGATGCAACAATTGATGCATCATATAAGTAGTTAGTTTATATTGTGGGTCACTAAATCTAACTGACATTTTTAAGGTACCTTGCTTAATTATTCCTGTATTAGGACTAATAAGCTCAATTAAATTTATAGTGTTACCATTTGCATGCACCCCTAAAGGTACTGGTTTCACTAACTTAAAAGGTTCAATCTTTGATAATTCCACAATTAATGCTTTTTCATAAGTAGATTCTGCTTCTAAAATCTCATCTCGATAATTGTCGATTCTACTTAATGGGTGCCCAAAGCTGTTATAGTATTGAATAGTTTCTTTCAAAGCTGCAGAAAGATTAATATTGTTAAATTTCCCCCAACGTTTATAGCTTTCAGTATTAATAATACTCAATCCAAGTGCTTTTAATGCTTCTTTACTATAACTATTTAAAATGTCGACGAAGTTCATTACTACTCCTTCTTCATTATGTAATGGATATTTAACAATGAAACCACCTGTTTCGATGGTTTCACGTGCTTTCGTTGTTAAAATGTACTAACCTTCTCCTGTTAACTCTAGTAAATTGAGACTAATAAGAGTATCTTTTTCTGTTACTTTCATTTCCATGGGGAGCCCCATTAGGTGTACACATCAGTCTAGTAGCACTTAGTGGGTAGTTAAGGATAAAGGTATTTCTCGTGTCGATTCTGTGATCCACTGAAGTTGTATTCTTGTTTTTACATGGGGGGAAATTAACCTTAAAACTTTGCAAATTTTTCAAATTGTTTCATTTTGCTTTTGTCTCAATAGTGGTGAAACAAAAAGTTTGT
>JABSQI010000409.1 GCA_013215905.1 Legionellales bacterium
ATCCTCTTACAGCATTTACTTTAAGTCTAAATAGGTTTCTAGCTTTTGAATACCCTCTCATAAGTCTGCTTCCTTGTGAGGCTAGTCTTGCAGTATTTGCTGCTAAAGCTGGTGCTGCTGCTCCATCTGATGCTACAGTTAGCATGCTTAATAAAAGCTCACTAGCTACAGCCCCTCCTACAAATCCTACTGCAGGGGCTAAATCTTCACTAAAAGATTTTCCTGGATCTGATAGAAATCTATCTACAAATGATTTTCTTATTGGATTTCCTTCATCATCATATCCTTCTATATCCCAACCAGGTTTTCCATATACTAATGTTTTTCTATTTATCTGATCTGTTGCCCATTCTGTGGCTTGGAATATTTGATTTCCTTTATAGAAGTTATCTAAGTCCCATGTGAATAAAGCTCTTCCTGCTCCATATAAACTTCCTAAAATTCCTCCTACTACATTTGTTCCTATTAAACCATTTATTTTAGTAAAATTACTAGCAAGAGTACCATACCAACTTCTACTATCATAAAGTTGTTGTTCATATGCTTTATAGTCTTTATCTAATCCTAATTGTCGCATTTTTGCAAGATGTGCTACATCTTGTTGCATTATCCATTTTTTATCTACTCCTTCGTAGAAGCTTCCTTCGTCTCCCTTTTCTATATACCCTTCTTCTGCAGCTATTCCTCCTTCTATATAAGGAGTAAAGTCAACATCTTCAGTTAGTTCCCAAGCTTCTTTTTGAAAAGCTCTTCCCATATCTGTACCTTGGATATCTCCTAATTGTTGAAATTGTTTTGTGTTTTGAAAACTTAATTTAGGGTCTGAAAATCTTTCTCTTGCTCTTCTCTCTCTAGCTGTTAATGTGTCTTCTGTTGTCGCTGGTAAAGAAGTTATAGGATCTAATTTTAGCTGTGATGCAGCTGGTGATCTTTTACTGTTTGCTTTCTGAAATTCCTCTTCTACTGCTGATTCGTCTTATGTTAAAGTGTTTTCCATTAACATTTTTTTTCTTAAATCCTCGGTGTTATCACTTCCAGGTCTATAAGGTTTATCTGTATCTCCGTTTGCCATTTTAGGAATTTAATTTACTAAGTTACTTAAAATTAAATATAGATTACTTAAAATTAAATATAGATTACTATTACATGTTAAAATAATAAGGGAGTTCTCCGTTTCCTCTATCTATATACAATAGATTATTATAGAACATACCTTGATCGGTATCTCCTAAACTTATTAAGTATTTGTTTTTATGTTTGGTTTCGTAAGGTTGTCCGTCTACAGACTGTGAAAAGGAATATACTACAAGAGGGTCTCCAAAAGCATCAACTCGTCCATTAGGGTCTCTTGTGTAACGTACTCTGTTAGTTACAACATGTAGTAAACCATCTTGTCCAGGTATTTGAAAACTTCTGGTTTCAGTAATATGATCTCTATTTTGAGTTTTTAGCTGGTTTAATTGTTTATTATATTCTTCAGCCTGACTTACTCCGTTATCAGTTAAAGGACCTACAGCAGATAAAAATGTAGCTTGTTGCTTTAATGCTAATAATCCATTTTGTTTATCTCCTTTTTCGAAGAAGTAATCTACTTGTCGTTTATTTCCATCTAAAATTTCAGTCCCTATATCTAAATCAGTTTGTTTAAGCGCCACAAAAACTTGATCAGGTGAATTTATATCTCTTCTGTAATTTTGAATGTTTATATCTGGAACATCTTCCCATGTCCATTTGAGAGCTGAGGTACTTACCGATCTATTGTGGTTGTTTGCAATCTCTGTTGCAATTTGTTTATTACTCTGATACTTTTCAGGAGTATATAGAAGAATACTTGACCCTGATTTATTTCTTTTAGTAACTCCTGCAAATTTATAATTTTGTAAATTTGGCTGATCTTCTTTTTCTATGTCTATAGCTTCATACTGTCCTTCTTTGTTCATTCTATACGTTCCTACAACAGCTTGACGTTGTAATAAATCAGTAAGATCCTGTGCAATTGCTAATGCTCCTGGGTCATT
>JABSQI010000041.1 GCA_013215905.1 Legionellales bacterium
TCTAGAATAAAAAGATTGAGTATAAAGATATATTAAAACACAAACTCATGCAAAATATTAAAGTAATTTAAGGGCTTCAATGTAACAAACCGTCCCCTTATGTCATGCAACCCAACTACGAAAATATACAGGAGTCTATACTACTCTTACTTATAATATACAAGTTTGTACTATTATTCTATTGTCCACATATGCCTGAAAATTTTCTTATGATAGTTTAATTATGTAATAAATTTTGGTAAACTCTTTTTTTGTTAAAATTTGAGTATATGGTATGGTGAGCGTTAGTATGTTGCGAGAAAAAATAATTAAGCCCTTTATACCATTGTTTCTCTTAATTGCTTTTATGGTTACTGAGATAGGCATATGTGGGAAAAATGATTTTGCTAATTACAAAAATCTAACAATGTTTAAAAAAGCAGTAATTAAAAATATTGATGATATTACTGTTCTCGGGTTTGCATTGCGACTAGTATGCAACTCAGACGGTTTAGGTGAACATTTAGAATATTTAATAGAATTACAAAACTTTGATGTATTTAAAAACGAAACATCTAGCTATTTAAATAAAAAAAGAACCGCATTACATTATGCTATGATAAGAAAAGACTTTGCTAAAATAGAGAAATTAATACAAAATAATTGTGATCAATACCTAAAAGATCTTGAAAATAAAATGCCTGCTGATTATTTGAAAATACATTATGAGTTAAGGAATATTCTTGACAATGTAGACAATAAAGAAATTATTAATGATGACTATGAATTTCTTCCATCTCCTTCACCAGAAATATTTAAACTTTATGAAGACGACTTAACAAGCTTATGGAAGGAAGTGTCGCCAGAAATTAGAATAGAGAATTTTCGAAAAAATCCCGTATAACAAATCACCTTCTTATATGATCTAACACTATGTTATGAGTTAAATATGAAAATAATAATAAAAATTTTTCTATTGATAAATATTCTATTTTTCTATACTAGTTCTTTTGCAGTAGGCAAATTAAAAGCTGAATTAAAAAAACATATTAATAAAAAGCTGCTTCTTAGTGAGACTAAATTTGAAATGTTGACTGGCATTTATAAAAATGATGAACAAGAGATGGGTGTAGCGTATAGAAATTCAGGAGCTAATGGAGTTGTTGAAGCTCTTAGAATTCTTTATGCTAATAATCCATTATTCATAGATTCACATACAGGTGATGGCTGTACAGCGCTGTACTATGCTATAAAAAATGCTTGTGACCCAAACAAACAAGGGGATGGCAAAGATTATCTTGGTGCTATCAAGTTCCTTGCGAGTAAAGGAGCTAGTACTATACTACCATCTGAGAAAACAATCACTAATTTACTAATGCAAAGTAGAGATAGAAAAGGGTTACAATTTTATAATATCAAAAAGTCTTTAGGCTATGCATTAACAATTAATCAAAACCAAACCCTTATTGGTATAGCTCAGAAAACTAACCATGTTCCACTTTCATTTGTAGTTCCTATGAACGATATTAAAATTGAAAATTTTCTAGAATAAAAAGATTGAGTATAAAGATATATTAAAACACAAACTCATGCAAAATATTAAAGTAATTTAAGGGCTTTAATGTAACAAACCGTCCCCTTATGTCATGCAACCCATAATGAACTAACATTTTCAGCTAGAAAGATTTTCTCCGATTTATATGGTGAACTAGTACATATAGATCAAAGTATTCTGGTTTATGAAGAGCGTCTAAGAGTAATTTATAAAGAAAATGAAAGTTGTAAATTATTAGATACAGTTCCAGGAGTAGGATACTTAACGGGCACAGCTATTTTATCTACTATTGGCGATATTGGTGTATTTAAAAATGGTCGTCATTTGGCTGCTTATCTAGGCCTAGTACCAAGACAAGATAGCAGTGGTAGTAGACATCGGCTGGGCAAAATAACTAAAAAAGGTGATTGTTATTTAAGAACTTTACTAATCCACGGAGGACGTTCAGTATCTAGAGTGATTAACAAAAAAGATAATCCTTATGCTAATTGGATTAAATCTTTAAAGGTAACTAAACATGAGAACGTTATTTGTGTTGCTGTAGCTAATAAGAATGCTAGGATTATTTGGTCAATACTTAAAAGGCGTGAACCGTTTTGTGTTCATGAATTAGTTAATAAAGCTGCTTAAATAAAATTTAGCAAACATTTTCAAGGTTGCTAAGGAGAAATAAGTTGATGTTCAAGTAGGTTAGACCTTCTCTTGAAAAGCCTGGAACCGTCCGTGGTTATTTAAAACCGATAAGGCGATGAGGAACAAGAGAGCGGATTTTCATCAGGGCTGTAGAGATTTTGAATCTCTAACAAGTCGAATGTACGGATGCAATCTAATACTTCTTTACAAAAAACTTAGATCACCTTGACAAAAGGAGGAACCATGTAGGACGGTTTGTTACATAGTAATTAATAAAACTGGTAACAATTAATCCAAAACTATAGTGAAGGATATTAGTTTACATTAATTTTTTAATTTCTCAGATTCAACCAATCTTCTAGGAGAAAAAACATTTACCCAATCTTTGCCTTTTAACTTATGAAAAATAGACACAAAATTGGTACTATCTGCACCACCTGTTGCCTTAAAGATTTTATATTTTTCTTGTAACTCACTATTCGCTTGAGTTAAGTAATAATGAGTATAAATATAAGGTCCTGCTCCATGTCCAACAATTAAAATATTTTCATTTTCATCTACAATTCTATTTATAGTACTAGTTAACATATTAGCTGCTTCATATGGAGTTTTGAGTATGATATCTTCTGATATTAGTGATTTATAAGAAGCATCAATTTCAGGATAGAGCTTAATTAAATTATCAAAATATAAAATTTTATCTATAGGAGATTCATAAAATTTACCATCTTTAAAAGGCCCAAGGTAATAATCAATAGTTAATTGATCTTTGGTAAAGGTTGGAAGAAAAAATCCATACATAATTACTCGTTCTGTAAGACCATATTCAATTCGTATCTGTAGCTTTTTGCCAGTAATACTAAAAATTTCGTTTGAAAGGATCTGGGCAGTATGAATGCATCTAGTCATTGGAGATGAATATATGTAATTATATTTGGATATATCAATTTTTTGTAGAAGTTCTTTAGCAGTTTGCTTTGTTTCATTTATTCCTTTATATGTTAGCGGCTCATCAAAAGGATTTTGCTTAAATCTAAATGATTTTTTAAATGCCTCTTTTTCTTTTTTATCTTTCGAATATCTAATTTTATCACCATGTCTTATATATACAAGTTCTTGAGAAATTTGCTGTGAATATGCGAGGCCGTTTAAACTAAGAAAAATTATTATTGATAAAAATACAATTTTTTTAAAGTAATTTTTTTGCAGCATACTGTAACTTTCATTTGCTAAAAACACTTAAGAGATTGTAACAAACATTAAAACTGAAAACAACTAACAACTAATAGTACTCAAAAATAATTTTTGTAAAATATAATTATTTATTTTAAAGGAGATTGTATACAACTACAATATTTCGTAGTACTCTTATACTACGAATATGTATATGAGGGTAGGCGATGTGAGAGATTGAACAAATAAAGCCACTATTTATTATTCGGGTTGCATGACATAAGGCGATAATATGGTTCCTCCAACCCATTTTTCGAATATCTTATAGATTGTTACCTTCTTCCGTGAATGGTATTTCAACGACAGGTGATAAATTCCCATGAACTAATATTACTCCTCGCAAGGAGGAACGCAAGAACTGTTGGAACAACAGTTAAGTGCGCATATGCCTTTGTTGGCATAGAGGTGGTGTATATTGAACAGTGTCGTGATGGTTGGTTTTTGCTCTTATTTAATTCTTATTAAGTTTCATTCGTTTTAGTTATCAGAAGTGAGGGGGTACTTTAATTTGAGTTAGTGTTAGGTGCTGGTTCTAATCTAGGTGTATTTCCTGACTAGTTGATGTCTATCTTGCGGCCTCTCCCTACCGTGCAGCCTATTCAGAAGTTTCTGTATTCTTGCCTCTAGACTTCAAGAATTTTTTTATTTTGATGTTTTGTTGGTGAAATTCTTTGTATTGAGTAGCACAATCATGTTACCCTGACTGTTCAAAATTAAATCTGCAAATAGTTTGCTAGGCACGGAGAATATGAGTAAAACAAAAATATATGTTGGTGGTTTATCCTATGATGCTACACAAGACGATTTAGAAAATCATTTTAAACAATTCGGTAATATTAAAGAAATTAATCTTATTCGTGATAGAGAAACTGGGCGTTCAAAAGGATTTGCTTTCATTGAGTTTGATTCTCAAGTTTCCGCTGAAGCTGCCCTAAAAAGCAACAATCAAGAATTGCTCGGTAGAAATATGAGAGTTAATATCGCTGAAGATAGAAGGCGTAGATAGAGCCATATATTCATAAAACGAATATAATGAGGATATTCAATAAAGGATGATTTTTTAGACACTTTTATTGTTGCTAAAAAGAGCCTTTATTAATTTAACAGAGGTAGTCTTGTATTGCTCGATTATGCTAGTTTATATTTGGCTGTTATAACTCCACCCTTGCTTGAAAGTTTTGGTATAAACCCAAGATCTAATTTATTATAAGAACTAACAAGGAAATGATTTATTCCAACAGTAATTATGCTTGCACCTATCACATCTCTTACCCAGTGAGCTTTTGCAACTACCCTAGAATGCCCTACAAAAATTGCTGCAATATAAGCTGGAGAGCTGTTTTTGAATCCATATTGCTTATGTAAATATGCAGCACCTGAAAATGCCCCAGCAGTATGCCCAGATGGGAAACTATAATTTCCGCCAAGTGGTCTTTTAGCATTTACAGCACATTTTGTTGCATATACGACAACTAGAGTTGAACGAGTTGCTTGAAAAAATTGCTTAACTCCTTGCCAATCTTTTTTAAAAATTGATATTCCACAAGCAATTGTAGGAATAGCTATCTGCCCAATATCACCATATTGTGTATAAAAGCTTTTTGAATATGAAAAGCAAGAATAAAAAAAGAGTATCAAAGCAATGAAGAGCTGCTTAACAAAATGAAATTTAAACATAATTTAACCTAAAATATTAATTTATGTGCTTATTGTACCATAAATTTACTTAAAGGTCAAATTTTAATCTTTAGCTCAATAATTGCGCTATAGTGAACGCTATCTTGTGTTAGATAAGTGAATAATTGAATTTGTTTCTATATGAGGTAAGGCCGGAATGTTAGTTAAAAAGGCTCAAATCTTAAATAGTTCACAAGTAGTTGATAAAATATTCTCAAGCAAGTTCATTGATTAAACAATGGATGGTTAAATTACAAAGTATAGAAAAACGTTCGTTATTTTAAATCCTTGGCATTTTAATTTTTAATCCTATTTTGTATACAAATATGGTTCAATTTACTAGTTTATAAAATCAGAGTTTACTTAATTATCTAATTCTTGAGTAATGCGAACTATAGAAAATGATTTGAGCCTTTTTAACTAACATTCCGGACTTACCTCTAAAAAAAGATGATTTTTTAGACATTCTTGGAATATTTCAGAGATAGATATTAATATTGATACAAATATGAATCTAGATATTTCAAATTGATAAAAAATCAAAGGAATATACTATGCGTTTATGTTTATTAACATCATGATTATACCAGATGACCCAATATGTTATCTAATTGTGGCAGTATTTTATTGAGATCACCAAATACTACAAAGTCATTTTTTTTGAGATAAGCTGGGATTTTAAGATCATACAGAATTGCTACTACTTTTAAATTACTATTAGTTTTTCTAAACTCAGCAATTTGTCCTCTAATATCTACACCACAACCGATTACAAATAATACTTCTATTTTACTGCTATTTTTTTTGAAATTTTCTCTATATTTAGGATATATATGTCCTTGGATTCTGAAAGGGATAAGGCCAGTTTTTTGCTGAAGCATATCAAAGTTTCCAGTAATAACACTACTATTTATTTTTTTTGCTATATTTTTGATAGCAAAATGAGCTTCCGTAGGTTCTGAGTCAATAACTAGACTAAACCAATGTTCAAATTTTTGTAGAATTATCTGGGGACTTATCAGAATTTCTTTGGTAGTATATTGTTGGATTTCTGATACTATAGGTGAAAGACTTGGAATTTTTGCATAAGAAAGTCCTGCTCCTGTTAAAAGTAAAGCCTTTTTTTCGATGAGCATTTTTGCTAGTTGGTTTAATTGTAATTCTTGCAAATCTTGCAATTTTAAATCTTTTGTAGATTCTACTTGGTACTTTTTATTCTTGAGACGACTATACATTATAAAATCTGGATCACCAAAGAATGCTGAGTTTTTGGAAAAATAAACATAACCATTGTTAATTTGCTTTATATTAAATGTCTTTTTGTCATAGTTTTTATATAGCTTGCGTGTTGGAATTTGTAGTATAATAGCCTTTTGATTTTTAGAGAAAGAGTAATCAAAACCAATAACATATGAAGAAAATTCCATGTTTTTTTGCTTTAAATAGAATCTATAAGGATAATAGGGACTCCCCTTGGAAAAATGGTATAGATAGTTATAATTTTTTTCACTATCAAACAAAGGATTTAATATACTTAGACGTTCTTCAAATTCACTTTGTTTTATAATGAAATAATCATTGCTTACACCTTCGGCAACACAATTTAATGAAAAACAAAATGTTAATACCCAAAATGTTGTTTTTCCTATCTTCATTTAATACCGACTCATAATTGTGCAAATTACTTTTACACTACACTTTTTCATAGTAGGGTTTCAATGTAACAAACCGTCCCCTTATGTCATGCAACCCATTAATAAAAAACATTAAGAATCATATCCTTCTTTTTTTAGCCAATTATTTATAGTATCTAATAAATTATTGCATAGAGGGTTTTTAACACTTTCTTTGTATTGAGATTGGCAGGATAGTAAATTATGTACTCCTGAAAAATTTCTCAGTAAATGATTCATATTATTGATAATATGGGCTTCTGATTTCCCAGATATTATCTGTGCTATTTGAATAGCATCGTTTGGATCGCTTTGAATGTCTTTCTCTCCCCCGATAACTAATATTGAACATTTTATATTAATAAGATAATCTTTTACTTTAAAAAAATAAAATTCTCTTAACCATTTAGCATTAAATTTTATCAGACCAAATATTTTTATACATGGCTCAGTTGTAGACAAGGATCTTTTTAAAACTCTATTGAATTGCCATAATATTAATTTATCAATATGAAATAATCTTAGTAAAAATCCTTTTCCTCCTCGTAATTCTTGTATTTCTTTAGCTAATTGATTAGGTTGAGTGTGTATTAATTCATTACCTGGTCTAATGCCACCACATAATAGGATCAAACCTGTAGCATTTTCTTTGTTATACACTGCTGGTGCAATAAAAGCACCTTCGCTATGTCCTAAAATTAAAATTCTATCTTGATTAACTAATTCGTGGTTTTTTAAATATTTCAAAGCATCAACAGCGTCATCAATATAGTCTGATATCCCAGCTTCATTATAATCTCCACCGCTCTCGCCACAACCACGCTTATCATATCTTAAAGAAATAATACCTGCTTTGGCAAAAAAAACAGACAAGTATTTAAAAATATTCGTTTTAATTTGGGGCATATTAACATTTCTATCTGCTTTTCCTGAGCCCGCTATTAACAACACTGCTGGATATTTAGAGCCTAATGGATTGGAAGGTTTGCAGAGTGTCGCACCTATTTTATTTTTTCCTTGTATATATATTTTTTCTTCAGTAAAATGTTCATTCGATAGCATAATTCACCATATTTATAATAAAATATAAATTAACATTATATACACTTTCAATAATTCCTACAAAGCCTTTCGTCAGTCCCAATGCTTAATAAAAGGTTTACGCAATTTTTTTTAACTTAATGTCAACGATCGTGGCTTATCTGGCTGTGCGGATTTCCACTAAAATTGTGGTAATATTTTCTGTAAAGAAAATGATTGTTTTTTAACTGTAGGTTTATTCTTTTGTAAGATTATCTTCGCTTTGCTATCCATCTACTAAAAAAAATAACAAACTAGTAAGCTATCCATGTACTTAGTAAATGGATAGCTTTAATTAGATAAAAATACTAGTCAACAGATAGTTGGCTACTGTTATCTACCTCTTTAGAAAAATCAATTTTCTTATTTTTATTGTCTTTCTCGCTATCATCTTCATCACTATCATTATTTTTTTGCTCAGTTTGTATTTCCACTTTCTTAACTTTAGAAACAAATTCAACTGTTACATTTACATCCATATTAACCGCATATTCTTTGACACTAGAGACATCGAATTCAGCATAGCTCGCACCATTAGTATAAAATGTACCAAACCCTAAATTAGTCCTGAAAAATCGGCTAAGAAGACCAGAGCTAATCATTATGTTATTATTATCATAAATCCTAATCTGGGTACTTGGATTAATTCCTCTGTTTCTAATGCCATTACCGTCCCAAATTTTACCAGCACCAAGCCAAACCATACCTGTATTATCAGCTGAATTCCCCACATTAGACGAATTCCAAGCTATAGTTATTTTTTGATTTACACTAGAATCTAAAAGAATTCTAACTGTATCTCCATGATTTTGATTAGCTACTCCTTGAGGAACAGTTATAGCTGAATTTGCAGAATTTGCATTTCTCAGATTAATAGTTTGTACAGAATATGATGTCATATTTATAGCAACACCCATTATCATTGCAGTTAAGTTTAAAATTGTCTTTTTCATTTTTGTCTCCTGTCTCACATAACGAAGAATATTATTTCATATATAAATATATTTGGACATATTTATTTTTATTTTATTCATAAATGTATTAAATTTATTCTTTAATAAATATGATTCAAATTTTAAAAATTTTTGAACTTTTAATCAACCAAAACTTCTTTTTTTCGTATATAGATGCATCCCCACTACCATTGCTAAGAGGGTAATATCTTCTAGCAAAGACAGAATTTGTTTCACATGAAAATTTTATAGATCTATTTGCGGGAACCCTTAACAACTCTACCCATCTAGGGTTAGCAAATGAGAATATGAGATTGTCATTTTAAGTATTTACACGTTTATCCCATACTTTCTAGAAAACTATAGATGTTTAAGCACACTTTCTGATATTTTTAATATGAAGTATTTTTTTTGTTATTTCACCATTATTGTCATGAATAATTGTTCCTTCAAGTATTCTATTATCATCTTGGATATATTGAAATATTTCCTTAATAAAACCAATTAAGTTGTAATCTGATATTTTGGATAATGAAACCCATTCTAGCTCTCCTTCATCGCAGGGATGAAAAAAAAATTCTTTTTTTGTAATAGCAGTATAAACAAACAGTATCCAGTTAGAATCTGCGCCATCTAGAATAGTCCTTATTATACCTTTTAGTATGACATCTGTAGATTCAAATCCAGTTTCTTCTTTAACTTCTCTAATGCAGGATGTTTTTATATCTTCATTAACATTTGTTTTTCCCCCTACTCCAGTCCACATACCTCGCATGGGAGCCTTGTTTCTTTTAAGAAGTAAGACTTTATCTTTTTTTTGATTAAATAAGAAGCACACATTACCAATTGTTGTCTTGTTTTTCATTCTTTTCTTAGCCTTATATTAGTTTATTTTTTGTTATATTATGACTGGGATTCATAGCAGGACATTTTATACAATCAGTGTTATCAACAGAAAAACTATGGGTTTTAATAATATGCTTCATGTCTACTAAATTAAGATTTCCAAGTTCATAATTAGCAGATATAAACGGGCATGGATATACCTTCATATTTGGCGCAATATATATTGTTTTAAATCCTGCTGAACATCGCAAATGAGTATTGTTATTTAAATATTTCTCCCTTGGTAACTCTATATCTATTGGATATATAGTTGATAGGT
>JABSQI010000410.1 GCA_013215905.1 Legionellales bacterium
CAGGGCATTATGAGGCTGTTAGAGTTATTTATGATAAAAATAAGCTAGATTTTCAGAAATTGACGAAATTTTTTTTAGAAATTCATGATCCTTTCCAGCATGATGGGCAAGGCTGGGATATTGGAGAAAGATATAAAAGTGTAATATTTTATTATAACGAATCTCAAAAAGAAATCGCTTGTAAACTATTAAAAATATTAGATAGTAGTAACAAAAAAATTGCTACTTCTGTCTTAGCTGTTAATAGTTTCTGGCTTGCTGAAGAGGATCATCAAAACTATTATAGTAAAAATAAGAACGCTAGTATTTGTCATAGCAGGACAATAAGATTTAAAGGCTAACAAATAGTTCTACCTTCTTCATATAAATTATCTAATGTAGAAGCTATTGCATGGAAGTAAAAATAAATTAACTCTATTACATTTTAGTTTTCCATTTCTTCTTATCATTAGATAATCCGCCAAGAGTTACAGACAAATGAATGTGGACATTGAATTTAAGGTCACGCCCAAATGTATGAATGGCAATAAAAATCCCATGGGTAACTTTCTTGTCTTTGGCAATTTTTTTAATAGATTGAGCAGCTAGTTTAGGAATGATATTAAGTAATTCACGATTGTAAGCAAAGAAATCCCATAGTGCATCAGGCATGGTAAATGTAATATGTTGCCAAGAAACATCAGGTAATATATTTAACTGTTTATTAATCCAATCAGCGGTAGCTTTCCTACCACATGAAGAACATAACCTAGATTTACATGTAAAAAAGACTTTTTTAGAATGGGTACATTTACTATCAGAACATTGAAATTTTTGGTAACCCCGAGCAGGGTTTTTACAACTTAGGACTTTAACAATGTTGGTTTTAATTGCCTTTCTTAGCTTGCCTTCAAACTCCTTTTGAAAATTCCACCATGCTTGATTATCTGTAAGGATCTGTTTCAGAGTTATTTTTCTAGCCATATATTAATTATAATAATAACCATAATTAACTATTTCAGTAACTTATAGGGCTATTTGCGAATATATAGCTTATTTCACGAAATGATTTTTTATAATTCTGTATATATATTAACTAACATTGGACTTACCTCAACATTCATAGATATTATTTGATTCACAATGAGGTAATTCATATAAATTCCTATTAATTGAACATATCATCACTCTATAATGCAGTATTTATACTTATTGAACTTAATATTTGGACTCAGTTTTGGCTGCACCTAGAGTTATTGTATCATAAGAATTGTTAAAATAAGTTTAATTTAGAATATTGGGTTACAAATGAAAAAAATCTTATTGATGTCTGTTTTATTAATTTGCTGTTTAGAAGTTTTCGGTAATGAGCTTGTAGGCTCTATTAAGAATGACTGCTCTTTGGATTCTTTTAAAAAGATATATTTTTCAAAAAATTTTAGTAAACTAGATAAAGAAAAAGCAATGAGAAATTCTGGTTTATATACAAGATTAGACATAATGGAGTTTTTGAGAAGTCAAGGTGTAGATGTAAATTCTTGCGGTCCTATTAGTGGTATGCCTGCGATATATTATTTAGCAATTAACGATTTTTATTCCGCACAAGAAGCATGCAATAAATTTCCTGAGCTTAATCTAAGTGCTTTTAATGATGCCAATAAAAATATGTTCGAAAATATGATAATTGAAATAACTAAACAAGCAATGGAAAATAATAATAAAAGAGACTCAGCTCTTCTTTTTAAGATGGTTGATGAGGAGAAAAAAAGCAACTCATATAAACCGCTTACACCATCTAGATTTGTAATACTATTAGGTAATAAGACTGAAGAATATGGTAGCGTGTATATTCCTCAGATTATTAAATTGATTTAAAGCTATCAATATTAATAGCTAATTTAGATAGCTAATGTGGTAAGGCTGGAATGTTAGTTAATATATATACAGAATTATAAAAAATCATTTCGTGACAGTAACTATGTAGTTAATAAAATACAGTGAGTTAGAAGCTATATAGTCGCCAAAGTAGTTGGCCT
>JABSQI010000411.1 GCA_013215905.1 Legionellales bacterium
ATAAATTACATAGACACTAAATTATATAAATTTTAAACTGACAGAGAAATCTCTGACTACCAAATTCATCAAGATATGAATTGGGAATTAGGCTATAGAAATAAAGAAATATTATGGTATATATTATATAAACTCTTAAAAACCATTCAATTAGAATCTTTATGTTAATTCATCCTATTAGACATTCAAAAGTATACGATAATAATAAAATATATGATTACAAAGACTTATGCATTATATATAACTATACACAAGATTCTTGATAATAAAAGATGTTTTTAAATAGGTAATTTAACATGTATCCATATTTAGTTAGTATATTTACATTTGGAGTAGGCCTCCATAGTTGTTTTGGAAAAGCTGCAAAACAAGGCCATAAACCTGCACAATTGATATTAGGAAAATTCTATCTATAAGGTCAAGGAGTAAAAAAGAATATCGAACTTGCAGAATACTGGTTAAATAAATCTAAAGAATCTTAATTCATCTTTGGATAACAAAATACTGTTTACCTTAGTAACAAATCATGTAAGTAAATATAAGAAACAATTTATAATAATAGCATTTACTGAATCTGTAAAAACAGATCCTAAAAGTGGTAATAGAAAGAAAGCTTTTAAAGAAGGTCCATATTTATTGGTAATTGTTTCGATATTAGCAAGACCGACAGGAGTAGCACCTAAACCACAACCAATAAAACCCGATGTCAATGCTGCCGCATCATAATTTTTACCCCCAACCCTAAAAAACACAAATTTTGCATAAATAATAATAAATATTACCTGAAGTAATAATATGAACAACACAACCTGCATTCTATCGTGTACTAAATATTTTGCATCAATTGACATCATTGTCATTGCTATAAATATTTGTAGACTAGCATTGTTTAGTAAAGTCATTTTTTGGTTATCTATAAAATTCTGGCTATACCTATTCCCTACAGTAACAAACAATATTGCAAAAATCATTGTGGGCAAATAATCAGGTGAAATAATATTCCCGTAGGCTAGTATTTTATTAAATTCTTTGCCCACTAACATAATTAGCAAAATAATTAAAATTGTTTTTAAGAAAAGAGGAGTTGATGAAACAAATTTTAGGAGATTATTACTAGGATCAGAATCATACGGATTAGAATTTTGTTTAAGATTCTTCTTCGAAGGAATTCTATTAATTAATATCTTAGAAACTCCTCCCCCTATTAAAGCCCCTGATATAAGCCCTAATGTTGCACTAATTAGGCCAACATCTAATGCATCGGTATAACCAAGATTACTTAAATGAGAGCCCCAAGAAATTGCTGTTCCATGCCCACCAGCCAAAGTTATACTTCCAACAATAAGTCCATTAATTAAGTTTACGCCCAAAATCTTTGCTCCTAATATTCCAATTAGATTTTGCATTATTAAAAATACTAATATTGCTAAAATTAACTTAACAAGTAATCTACCTCCTTTTAGCAACTCTGGTAAATTAGCTAACATCCCTGTTGTGCAGAAAAAAAATAGCAGAAAAAAGTCTCTCAAGTTAGTGCCAAACACAAAAGTACACCCCATAGTGCGCTCAATTATAGAAAAAATTATAGATGCAGGAATACCCCCTATAACACCTACAGGAATATGAAACCGATCCAAAATTTTTATTCTATCTGATATATATGAGCCTACAAAATACACGAATAAAGCTAGTATTAAGATATTCAGACCATTTATTTCTATAAGATTTTCACTCACACCTGCTCCCTGAATTTAAATACACAGATACTTAGATTTATAAGCTACCTTAAAAAATTAGTATTATTAGTTAATTTATTAAATAAAGACGGCAAAAAAACTTAACTTTGTATTATGACCAAGATATTTCATTTCCATATAATTCATTTTTTTAGTTAATTTGTCAATAATTTCTTGGTATTAGTTCTATTATTAGCTAGCTTTAGTGAATTTTTATATTATTAAGGAAACATTTTCTACATTTGAAGCCATAGATTTATTTCCTATGAAAATATAAGT
>JABSQI010000412.1 GCA_013215905.1 Legionellales bacterium
TATAATAATAACAATAACCCTTACAATATTATACGCGTGTAATGTTATAATGTTATTTTTTATTTCTAATATCTTGAATAGACAACAACCCCCTATCTTTGAATACGAGATCTAATCCTTCTAATAAGTAATCATGCATTTTTTTTCTTTCTTCAAAAGCGAGTTTTCTAAGCTGTTCATACACATCAATCGGTAAATATGCCGTTTGTTGCTTTACATTAGGGCGTTTTTTATCAGATTCTTTTTTTATAGGATCATCTTTTTTTATTTCTTTATTGCTATCAATAGTATAAACATTCTCATTTGACTGTATAAAATTCTCCAATGAAGTTCTTTTTTTTGCCATCATATCACCTTATTCATATAACTAGTAAGCCATTCCCAAAGACTTATAATATCTAGATCAGCTTTACCATTCTTTTCATACTCTTTAACAGATAACCCCTGCGCATATGCGTCTTGATAAGATATTCTCATAGGAAGATATACAGGAGAAACTGTTCCTAAAATACTAAGCCCGTTACTACATTCTTTAATACGCGCTCCTCTAGGAGCTGTTTGATTAATAACAAAACAAAACTTCTTGCCAAGACGTTTAATTGTATTAACTGTCTCAGGAGTAGCTTTCATGTCAAAAGACGTTGGTCGACATGGAATAATACAGAAATCAGACAATTTAATTGCTGCTGCAATAGATGGATCATGTCGCCCAGGAGTATCTACAAAGATATAATCTATTTTTTTCTTCAAGGCATGTTTAATTACTTGATCTAAATCATTAGGTTCATCAATGCTCACAAGATTAATATTTTCTTTTTCTCTATTTTGATACCACTGCTCTAATGTCTTTTGAGCGTCCATATCTACCAGTAATACATTAGATTCTTCCGCAACAGCCTCTAAAGCACAAGCAATAGATAATGTTGATTTCCCACTCCCACCTTTTTGAGCTACAAAAGATATTACTCTCATATTACACGCGTATATTGTTATAATTGTTTGCCATTGCAATGGCATAATACAAATCTTTATTATAGCTGTCAAATTATTTTATTCCGCAAATAGCTAGTATAATCATAGCTCTTAGAAACAACCACCCGTATACGCGTATGCTTGTGTGGGGTTGTTTTGGTTGTTTAGTAAGCGCACACACGTATAACAATATACGCGTAAAATGGTATAATTTGTTGATTTTAAAAATTGTTTTTGAAAATGCGGTAATAGTCTGATAGTCTAGGAGTTGGTTTCAAGAAAGGCTTAATTAGCCTTTCTTGATTCCTGAATTAGATACCAGCAACACTAATAGATAGTGTTCTACTGGAACATCTGCTGAGATATCTACTGAGATATCTACTGAGACATACCTAAGACCCTGAACAAGTATTAGTGTAACTCAGTAGTTGATAAAAAGCAACTAGAAAAATAGGAGTTATGCTGATGATTAATAAAGAAAAATTTGAACGTGCCAATAACCAAAACCTACAAAACCTTTGGCAAAACGTCGAATATAGAAACTTCCCACTTGCTGCGATTAATTATATAACCTCGGATATATCAATATGCGCTGATGCTAGGATGTGTTGGATTCAACTATTTGCTATGGCTTATTATGATGAATCTTGGACTATTCAAATTTCTAAAAACGAGCTAAAAGAAAAACTCAAGAGAAGCTATGGAAGTATTGGAAGATATTTAACCGATCTTGAAGAGAAGGGATATATTACAATTGAGAATGTCCGAGTTAATGGAGTGTGGCTACCTTCCAAAATTACAGTTACTGTTCCTGATGAATTACGAGTATTGCTAGAAAATTGTCCTACTAGAAAAAAAGGTGCTAAAACATCTCTAAAACTTGTCGTTAATAATTCAACTAAGAAAGATTCTGATAAGTTACACGTAGAACATGAATCAACTAAAAAGGAGAGAACAAATATTGAACACAAGGATGTTCACAAAAAAGAGGGGGGTATGATCAGATCTGATCTGTCTAAGAATAATAAAAAATATAATATAT
>JABSQI010000413.1 GCA_013215905.1 Legionellales bacterium
TCTTCTGAACTATTGCTTTTCCAATAATATTTCTTCCGTCTTTTCCACCATATAACGAGCGTGTGCGCAATCCCCATATACTGTGAAAGGAATAGGTTTCTCTTTTATCATTGTATCCAACATATATCATAACATGACCACGCATCCATATTAAACTGAAGAAGGGAGTAGCTTCTTCAATTAGTATATTTTCTTTTTGTGAAATTGATAATTCTTTAATATTAATGTAATTCATTAAAGCTAAATCAGAAGAGTTTCTAGGTAACCAGTATCCAACAGTAATAAATATATCTTTCACTAAAGATGAGCAGTCATGTGTTTCTAAAATTCCTCCCCAACCATATACTGAATTATTAAACTCATTTGCAATAGTTGCTATATTTTTTGCAGTAGCTTTAAGAGGCCATATAGCTGCATTATCTTTGCTTATGTTAATTTCTTTTGTTTTTGCCTGACCATCTTTTCCTTTGTAGGCAATCTTAACTCCATACAAATCTTGTTTTTCCGATTTTAAGGGCAGTAAAGTTCCAATATTAAAATTTCCTTGATAGTTGTTCTCATGAAGAAGAGGTGTTGAATATTTAGTTGCAGTTACAAATTCTCCGCTTTGCCAGTCCTTAATAAAAATCTCATCTACGTAGGCAATATCTTTATTGTTAATCCAGCCGTAAGTTTTTTCAGCAGTAATAACTAGGCTCCATTCCTTATCCTTAGAAGTATGCAAAACATATATAGGCAAATTACTGTGTAAGCTAGATTCTTGTAAATTATCGAATGGAAAGCCTTCCCCGGGATCTGTCCAATTTGTAAATGACGGATATTTTGTGGGTAATACTCGCAAGTCAGTTGTTCTTGTGGTGATAGCTGGTTTGTTAGTATTAAATGAATTAGTTATCTGCATATTGGATTCTATTTGTTTTATCCATTCATTATTGTAGGGGTGTTTATCTAACCCCCAACCAGGATTCTTAGTATATTTTTCTATTATTTTGTTTTCTCTTTCATACATATATTCTGCAGTAAAGTGTAGGTAAGGAGAACTCCATGGTGAAAAATAATTTTTTGTAAAGGTACTTCTCCAGGCATCTTGAGCTATTTGAATCTGGGAATTTTCTGCATTAACAAAGTCTGTTAATTTAATAGATTCTTTTTCTATTTCATTAATAATATTGTTGGCTATATAGTTTCTGTAAATTAATAAAGATAGAATTATTGTACCTAGAATTCCCAAAATTAAGAGTATTTTATTTTTTATGTGTTGCATATTAATTACCTCATTTATAGAATCATTGCCATATGGTGACAACTAAAATTAAAATTATACTTTAGGTACAATCTATGAGCGTCTTGTTTATCAAATCCTGCATCTAGATGTAGTTGCTCACAACCACTATTTCTAGCTTTTTGTATAGACCAGTCTAGTAATTTACTAGCAAATCCTTTATTACGGTATGCTGGTAGTGTCGAGATATCATCTATATAGAAAATTTTACCCCAAGCAAGATTGTCAAAAATTCTGTAGCCAAGAACACTAATTACCATTTCTGATGACTGATCTGGAATATACATCAAATGATATCCAGAATTTCTAATAGTCTGAATTTTAGCTAGAAAAGTCTCTTCAGTTAAATTATTTCTTAATATTGATATAACAGGATAACAAATTGTGATTTTTTCTTTTGTTGTTGCTTCTTGTATATTTACTTCATCCATGTTTTGTTATTCTCAATTGAGCAAAATTATAGCTTACTATTATAGAGGATTTATA
>JABSQI010000414.1 GCA_013215905.1 Legionellales bacterium
AACAGGGTTTATGTTTATATTTTGTCGGACTATCAGGTTCAGGGAAATCTACATTAGCGAATGCCACCATGGAATATTTAAGAACCCAAAAAAAAAGAAATAAATTTACTTTATAAGATGGAGATTTAGTTAGAAACCATTTATCCAAGGGATTAACATTCTCAAGAGAAGACAGAAAAACAAATGTGAGAAGAATAGGATGGGTTGCAAGCGAAATTGTAAAACATAACGGAATTGTGCTAGTTGCAAATATAGCACCATATAAAGAAGACCGGTTATGGAATAAAGAATTAATTTCGACTAATGGAAACTATATTCAGATATGGATCGACACGCCATTAAAAGAATGTGAAAAGAGAGATGCAAAAGGACTATATAAACTTGCGAGAGATGGCAAAATTAAAGAATTTACAGGAATAAGCGATCCTTTTGAAACCCCAATAGAGAGTGATATTATTATAGATGGATGTCTACCCATAAAAGACAATCTAAAAGATATTATTGATTATTTAAAATCTAAAGATCTTCTTGAAGATGTAATAACATTTCATCAAAATTAGTACCGAAGGGAACTCGTCCACAAATGATAAAATATATTATGAACTACAATAGTATAAGTAGCCGCTAGAATGTATTTTAACTAAGCATACAATTAAATTTGGAATATTATATTGGAACAAAAATCCTACTCCTAAAATTCCTTTAATAGAACAACAAAATAGCATTATATTAACCGAAAAAATATTACTATCTGATTCTTTAGTGAAACTAACAGGTAAATCTCCATCAACCGGTTTAGTTGCCTTGTTATATTTTAAAAAAATATATCCTGATGCTAAGATATAAGATATATCTGATGGGATTTACATTTCAAAACAAGGTAGTTAATTTCCATGATTTTCAAAAAGAAAGTGTTATAATAACCAATATAGTGAAAAATAATGATAATATTCATATAATAATATAACTGGGATTGAATCTTTATTAAGCTTTAAGTTGTGAGATTTATTCCTTCGTGATATAACCTCGAAGCGACCGTTCCGCGAAGCCGGAAACTATTTAAAATGCTTAAAAAATGTATAGAGATTATTTAAATCGTTTTAATATTTTAGTTAAACATTTATAAATTATATTGATTTTAAATATATACATTGTACTAATATAATGAAAAAAATTTTATTTATTTCAGGATCAAGAGGTGAATATGGGTATATACGACCTCTTATAAAAGAAATAATGAAAGATGATAATGTAGAATATGAAGTATTGGTAACAAATATGCATTTATTAGAAAAATTTGGAAAAACAGCAGATAATTTTAATAAAGATAATATTCAAGTTCATCATAACATATATAATACTCTTGATGGATATAATAATATAACAATGGTAAAATCGTTAGGTATTTTTTTATTACAGATTCCTGAAATTTTAAATTTATCTAAACCAGATATAGTTTTAATTGCAGGCGATAGGGGAGAACAATTAATGGCAGCAATAGCAGCAACCCATATGAATATCGTAGTAGCTCATATACAAGCTGGTGAAAAATCAGGTAATATAGATGGTCAAGTAAGACATTCAATAACAAAATTAGCACATATACACTTTTGTTCTAACAAAGATGCCTACGATAGAGTAATTAAATTAGGAGAAGAACCATTTAGAGTATTTAACACCGGTGCGCCTTTAATAGACGAATTACTAGATCCTAATTTTTTAGTTCCAAATATACGAAAAAACTTAAATATTAATAATAGTAAAAATATATTTTTAATAGTAAATCACTCGATATCAGAAGAATCAGATAAAGCAGGCGAACAAATGAATATTTTATTAAATGTTTTAGATAATTATGATGTAAATAAAGTAATTATAATGCCTAACTCTGACGCAGGTAGTTTAGAAATAAGAAAACAATTAGCCAATAGAGGTAGTAATAATTTAGATAAAAGTGTAGTTAATAATTATTATATATTTTATAATTTAGAAAGATCTGAATACATTAGT
>JABSQI010000415.1 GCA_013215905.1 Legionellales bacterium
TATTAAGTACTTTTATTTTTTTATCCGAGAAATAAATAAATTGATAATAATAGTAGTAGTAGTAGTAGTAGTAGTAGTAGTATTGTTATTATTATCATTATTATTATTATTATTATCGTTTCTACTATTATTATTGTTGGTACTATTACGATTATTACTATTTCTTATTATTATTTAGTTACATCAACTAAACATAAAGACAAATACTGAGGTTAAAATATCTACATATATAGACGGTATGGACGATGTATTTAGGTACGAGTAGATTCACAAGCTGAACCTAAAAACAAACGCAGATATTAAAATCTCTACCTATATAGACGGCATGACAGATGTATTTAGGTATCAGTGGACTAGAATAGAACAAAGTCCAAATCGGAAGGATAGTATATTTCAAACTCGATGCTACTACACATATACGAAAAATCAACAACAAAGTCATTGACATGATATAGCAACTTTAAGCAGTTTTCGTTTGAATAATTATAGAAAGAAAACAAACGTTGTAATATATAGGTAATTTATCAAATGTAGTGGTAGCAATATTTTTGTTATGCATTTTGTTGCTACTGACAGGAAATATACATCAATGGTGTTAAAAGAAAACGTTTCAGCTTGTATGTATACTTTTTGAGTATTTAATTAGTTGATTTCAACTCGAGTCTGACCATTCGTTTCCACTTAAAGGGGCAGCAAGAATTAAAAACTCAAGGTTTATTTTCCAATTTGTGAATATTTTATGTTAAAAAATGCAACTTTTGGCTAAATTGATCATTATCCCCGTCCTGTCAGGCCTTTTTTCGTTATCAGCATATGAAAATCGTTGTTTACCATACACGTTTAAATTGAAACTTGGTAGAGGATGCGTCAATATAATTTAACTTCCAACAATATCCATTGACCAAAATGTTTACTCAGATCCAGGTTAATGTAAATTTTAGTTAACATACCAAGATCACGGCTTCATGCCACGATCACGGTATTATCCCACAATTGCATTAGCGGTTTGCCCTGACTGACAAATTGCAATGTGATCCAAAATGATGGGACAACTCACGTGGAAAACAACACCATTAGCGGAGTACTCGTGATTTGGTTAGGCTTATATTTAAAGAGCAAGTTTTCAGTGAGATCTTCGGTTTTACAGAATAAAAAAATATAGGTCAGAGCCGGAGATATGAGATTTGATGTTGAGAGGTATGTGTGAAAAATCCGCCAAGTAATAGAAAAATGATTAATAAAAAGTCATTTTAGCATTCTTTTTTGGACAAAGCAAAATGGAGATTAATTACGAAGGAATTAAAAAGAGCTTTAGCTAACATTTAGAGCTAGTGGACCTTTGTCAGATTCGAATGTAAAAATTACACGCCGGTCATTTGTTAGGGTGAAGGCAAAAATTTAACATTTTTATAAGAAAATCACTCTAATTGCAAGAAATACATCGATTACTCAAAAATACATGCCGATATATGACAATTTTGGCATCAACTTGGTGCTAGCGAGGCAAGAAAGTAAAATATGAAAAATCTATACGATATTTTTAGATATTTATCTTTGTCGGGATTGGGACCAGATTCCCTACATGAATGGGATTTGATGGGGGACTCCGAATTTTGGTACATTTTATGGGGTGACTCCAAATTTCTCCAAAATTTTGCCAAAAATTTGATTCCTAAAAAAATGTCCTCATTTTCAGCCGATCGGGACTCCATTTGGATGGGGGGATTTTTTTTGATGAGGAGAATAGGCAAATTTCGCCTGATGGGGGGAATTCCCCAATCCCCATCGGTGAACACCCTATTTGTAGATATTTACCGAGTTCTCGTTGATTTTTCTATTTTTTAGAAAAATAATGATAAAATAGAAACTTTACAGCAGTTGATGGAAAATCCAGCTACCTAAATTCTAAACGGTAATAGATGTTAACAAACGAATGTAAAATTTTCTGTCAGAGTTTTTGGTCGAGGTCCAATATTGGTGCCTATAAATTTTAGATTCTTGGAGAC
>JABSQI010000416.1 GCA_013215905.1 Legionellales bacterium
TATTTTGCTAATTTTACATATAGCAAATAGAGCTAGCATGCCAACACTGCAAATGAAAGCTCCTAAAAAGCTGCTATGATAAGTGCTTATTAGTATCGTTGCTATTAATGGAGTTAATCCTCCAAGAATCTCTCCCAAATTAGTAGAAAAAGCATAACTACTATAACGAATTTCTATATCATCAAGAATCTCCACTGTATATGTTCCCATTGCAGAAGCCCAAGCACCATTTAATATACCAAAAATAAATTGACTGATTAAAAATGAAGTTAAAGTTAAATTGTGCAAATTAGAGTAAGTGTATAATAGGAAAAATGCCAAAGAAGGAACAAATATTTTTATTATTGTACTCCTTTTTACACTACCATCAGTAATATGACCAACTACTAAGACTGTTAACATACAGATAAATATACTTATAGGGACACTTAAATCTATAATTGCAGGATTAATTTCTGGAAGTATAGTTTTTAAGTATGAAGGTAAAAATATCCAGTAAGAGACAAATACGGCAACTCCGAACCAGCTTAATATTGTTGTACCTGCTATAAGCTTAGGGTATTTCTTTATACCATCAACAATTGGATATTTTCGAATTTTATTATTAGCTTTGACATTTTCAAAAGCGTCTGTCTCCATAATTCTTTTTCTGATGTATAAACCAACAATTGAGATTAAGAATCCTATAATAAAAGGAAGTCTCCAAGACATCCAAGGGGAAATAGTATATACATAATTAGCAACTGAAGCTGATAAAGTTCCACCCATAGCACCGAAAATAACTAAAGCTCCAGCAAATCCCTTTCTATTAACAATAGAGCCATGTTCTACAGAAAATATTTTCCCTCCAGCAAATTCTCCACCAATTGATATTCCCTGGATTATTCTTGCTAGTATTAATAATATTGGAGCTAGGATCCCTATTTGATTATAAGTTGGCAAAATTCCTATTAACAATGTACCAAGCCCCATAAATAATATTGAATAACTTAAAGCAGATTTTCTTCCTAGCCTGTCTCCAATATGACCAAATAAAACTCCACCAATGGGCCTAAATATAAAACCAACAGCAAATGCTGAATAACCCCAAAGTACTGCTAGAAATTGATTGTCGGCCGGAAAAAATAATGGAGCGAAAATTGGGGCAAAGAATCCAAAAATTATAAAATCATAATATTCTAAGCCACTGCCAATCCCTGCTGTAAATATTTCCTTATATTTCATTTTACTCATGAGAATCAATCCCTGTTAATTTATCTACTATTCTACTATATTTTTATATAATTAAAAAATTTATTTAAGTTATTACTTTTTCAACATTTTATGAGATATCTTATTAAATTTTTCCTGCATATCATCTTGTGATATCCCATATATATGGCTCATATCAACATTATATAGTTCACCATAGTTATATACTTCGATAAACTCAGCTTCTTCTTTTGTTAAATCTGCATTATCTTTTAGCATACCTAAATATTTTAGGATAACCAGTAAGCTATCTTTACTTGATACATACCGAAGATTATTCGGCTCTTTGTAGTATTTATCTAATTGCTTACCAAAGTCTTTCTTTATTTGAGAAAATATCTTAAGAATATGGTCATTGTGTTCCTTAAAGAAGTTGACAAAACCTTTTACTAATTCTTGTTCATTAACAATTTTTTGGTAAATATCAGGATCAAATGAAGTAAAGAAATAAATTGTGTAATTACTAGCATCGTCTATTTTCTCAGTTAAATAAAAACCACATTCTGTTGAAAACTGTTTTTGAAAAAATGAATCTGTTTCATGCAAGATAAAACCTAGTGTTAGCTTTCTTTTTAAATTCTCATGGATAGGACTATCTATAGAAGTGATACAGATTTTATCTATATCAAGTTTATAATTGTCATCATCAATTGCATTGTATGCATAGATTGCGTGGTTATCTTGATAATTCTCTATTATGCCACAGCCACATATGTATTCTAATAATTTGTGATATTTTTTGCTT
>JABSQI010000417.1 GCA_013215905.1 Legionellales bacterium
AGTTGTCTTGTAAAGGATTTTCATAAGGTGATATAGTTAAGTTGTTAGCTGGATATATAATTCTTTTAACACCTAAATTATCTATACGCGATACTCTTACATAGTTAACATAGTCTTGAGGTAGTATATTGCTAAGAGTATGAGGTACTGTTAGTTCTTGTGATTTAATAGATTTTAAAGTATCATAACTAAATTCTTGTAAACCTCTTTTAGCGTGAAAAATTATATCAGTTCTATTTGCTCTAGCTATTAATTTATCTTGACCAACATATCCTACAATAAAATTATTAACTACATCTTGCAATGTTGTATAACCATAACTACCATAATTTTCTTCTGTAGTCATACCATAAGCATCTCTAGCTCCAAAGCTACCACCATCAATAGTTTTTAACTGACATACTAATACGTGGTTAGCTGGTAAATTTCCTGCTAAAGTAATTACACTGTTACCATTTGGTTGAACATCTAGTGAATAAGGAAATTGTGCAGGCCAATTAACCGCATCAACCTCTAAATATGTAATACCATCAGAACTAGCATATAGTTTAAAGTTATTTAAAGCATAATCTACAGTAGCTGGATCTGGATCACCTAAATTTAATGGAGTATCAAATGTAAATGTAAAGTTCTGCTGTGGAGCAGTTGTTGAAAAACCCTGCGCTCCGGCGTAATATTGTGCATTAGTTTCGGTGATTAATCCACCATTTGGCATTGGCATATCTTATTGTTTTTCGTTGTTATCTTGATTAGCTACTGCTTGAGCTGCGGTTTGTATAATACTTGGGTCTTGTATTATAACACCAGCATATGCTAATATTCTCATTATTAATTCATCTTGTTCTGTTACATCTAATCCAAACTGTACAGATGAATTTACATCATAAATATAAGCACCTTGTGGATTTGTAGTAAAACCCCATACTACATCATTTGGTTTAGCTAAATAAGAAATACTTATACCAGACTGTATTGTAGTAGGAAATACTTTTAAAACATCAAGTTCATATGTATATATTGGAAATTTTTCTGTAGGTTGAGTTAAAGGGGATAGAATTAATTGTTTTAACTCATTAGGTTGGACGTATTGACCTAAGTCATAGTCTTTATAAAATACAGAACCAAGTCTGTATAAAGTATCAGTAGTACCAATAACCACAGGCGCATCTAGTACTGCAAAATCTAATAAAGGAAAATTAGCAGCAACAGCATCATATGGAATTGGTGCAGTTCTTTGGAAGAATTGTAATTTTTCTTCAATATTTTTTATACGATTAGAATATTCAGTATCATTTTGTTGAGTACGATATTGCTGATTTAAATCACTAGCATACGCCTCAAATATAGTTAATTGAGCTTGAGTGCCTATTTTATTAAACTCATCAGGTGTTATATATCCTCTTTGTTGTTGATTGAGTATTAGTAAAACGGTTTGATATACTGAATTTACGTTTATCATTATATTGTTATTTTAATAAAAGGCGGGCGAACCCGCCTTGTTATCATTATTATAGTCTTTTTTCTATAGACTTAAATACTTCTATTCCTTCATCAGTTTTAAACCAAGCAGCGATAGCTGAATATGGATTTTCTTCAAATGGAACATTAATTAATTTTCTATCATTGCTTGTCCAATGTACAGATCTATTATCAGGAGATATTCTAATAATATTTGCTTCAACCGCGTTGATAGCAAAGTTTCTTAATTGTACATTTTCATCCGCGGCAAGTGATAAAAATAATTTAGGATTTTGTTTAGCTAAAAGTAATAAATCTCTTTTTAATTCTTTAGAAGACATTTTATTTACTTTTGAACCATACTCAACTCTTACAATTGCTTCAGCTACATCTATATCCATGTTTCTCGCAGCATTTAAAGCTTCTATTTCCCACTCAATTGCATCAATTTCATCATCAGCTATTTTTTGTGGAATTAACTCTTTATATCTTTGATCTTTCATTGGATGATATAAAGATAATAGTTTTTGTAAAGCA
>JABSQI010000418.1 GCA_013215905.1 Legionellales bacterium
CAGTAAATTACAAAACAAGGTTGAAGGACATATTGGCAAACAAAATGAAACTATTAAAACTAAAGGCGATGGGATTAAAGGAAAATATGAGAATGTAAAACAAAATGTGGAGAAAAAACAAGATGAAAACATGATTGTAAATCTGGCTGAAAACACTCTTACAAATGGGTTTGAGCCTGTGCTTAAGGCTGCTAGATATATGACAGATCCTAATGCTCCAAAGGATAGCAAAACTCTAGGTGGTATAGTTAATATGGTAGCTAGTCATAGTGGGCTATCAGGAGACGCTCTAAAGACTTTGAAAGGGCTGACAGGGAATAATGGGCAAAACCAAGCAGAAAATACCACAAACATTCATGATAATCATGAAGTTAAACAGCAAAAGCAAGAAAATTTTGCCAAAATCCAACAAGAAAGTAATGTAAAGCTAGCATATGCCTCTGACAGGAATGCTAATACTTCAAATCCAAAACAGATCAATGTCCAAAAAGCAGAGCAGCCAGCATATGATCCTGAAACACCTAAGATAACGAAAGAGGGCTAAGGCAAATGTTAATCTCTTTTAATATAATAAAAATTTCCTGGCAAATGATAATTGGAAGGATCACGCCTCCAGTCATAATCAGTGCCATTCTTATTAGGATAAATCAGATCCCAGTATTCTTCAGGAATTTTAGGATTACTAAATTTAAGAACAAGGAGAGCTATGATCAGATATAAAAAAAATCCTAACATACATGCAGATAATATAGGTTCAATAGTTTTAAGAACATATGTGCAATACATTGTGGGAATGATAAGTATTCCAAAAGTAATGCGTCTTGCTAATTTTCTGCGTGAGCGAATTAACCTTTCTGCAGCCACAAGTTGTTCTTTGCTAGGACTATTGCTATCAACATTTTGTCTAACATATGTTTTACCATCGATGTTGATTGTATCTTTATTCATGGCGAATTTTCTCCTTTACTTGATTAATTTTAGTTCTTTTAGTGGTGTTAATCAATGGAAAGAGAAATCCATGAGTAAGAGTAAATCTAAGTGGATCATGGGGAAACTGTTTGATCAGGAAATTACAGGTATTAGTTAATTATTGGAGGTGTTTATGATGATTGAAAATAGTGTATGGGCGGTTAAAACGAAGACAGAGAATGCTGTTATGTTAGGAGCTGGTGGAGATTATGACTTGGGAGAGTATAACGACAGATATAAGGCTTTGCAAAGACAAGATTATGCCTTAGCTAATCGGTTAGAGCGTAATCCTTTTAGTTTAAAGGTTGATAGTTGTGTTTGTAGTTCTATTAAAGGAGAGTTTTTTATTGATAGAGGTATATTGCAAAAAGATGTGCTTGATATTGGAGATGTCTTGAAGATTACTCAGTGCAAGGGAGCTGCTAAAAAGGATAATGTTGTGGCTCTATTTGATTATGGGTTGTATATGATTAGTCGAGCTAAGAGCCATAGTAATTTAAATGATGCCGTTAAGATTGAACAAGGTTTGTTTTTGTTAAAGGCTGCAGCAAGACTGGGTCATTGTAAGGCTATATATGCTTTTTGTGATTATTTGATGTCATATACCTTAATTGATACAGGGCTTGTAGAAAGCTGGATTGAGATTTATTTAAGTATTAATCCATGTATGAGAAAAGAATTAGAGATGTTGGGGAGATAGTATTGAAGCGAGTTGAAAGAGAAATACTAGAGAATATGTATACAAAGTTATTAGAAGAACTAGAGGCTTGTGATAACTTAGATGATTTTTTAGGTGCTGTTGAGGATGTAGCAATAGAGGCTGTAGTTAATTTTTCAGATGGAGATATGGATTTTGCTTCTAGCATATTAGGCATTCAAAAGAGTTCTTTGGAGAAGAGGTTAGTTAAGAGCTTTGGCTCATCTAAGGATTTTGTTGATTTTCATGTGTTATTAAGACGGATGCGTGGGAAGAAGTTAAGTAAAACAAATATAATTAAGGGGTAATTATGAATATATT
>JABSQI010000419.1 GCA_013215905.1 Legionellales bacterium
ATAGTTTGAGACGAATTGTGTTGTGCGGTTAGACTGTCTATTAGGCTGTTTGTTTTCAGACTTGGGTGTTTCACAAGAAATCTGATCGGCTTTTGTGCGCTTTCGTAGTGACATATGTAGCGCACAGGATGGTAGTTGCCGTTTTCGTGCATCTGGTCTGATAATAAAAAAACAGTTTTTAAACATTTTTTTAATTTATACAGTAAGTCATAGGTAAAAATCCCCATAGCTTGCTTATTATTATCCATATTCACCAAAGTATAAAAAGGTACTTATACACATTAATTTTTGATACTGCTTGATATCATGTCTGAGTAGAGAGGTGCGAAAATTAATCGGTTCGAGTATGGGTCAGGGACAAAAACTTATTGAGTTGAGAATGGGTGGGTATGAAAATTTATTGGCACGAATAATAATTAATTTTTGGCCTAAAACAGTGTTTTTAGCACAACGTTGCATCATATTTGGAAAACTTTGAAAATCGAGACTCGGAGTAGGGTATGGGCTACGAGAATATATTGTGTTGAAGTTGAACGAAAATGTAATGGTTTCACTATGCGGGGGTGGGTACGTATGATATAGTAAAGTATGAAAATCATTTTATAATCAAAAATAAAATTTACATATTACTTACTCACTCACTCACTGACTGACAGTATGGAATGTAATTTTTCTCGTTTATTCGCATTAAAAATCTGATGTCGAAATGGAATTTTTCCAAAAAAACATAATATTTTACATAATATTGAAAGAATATTTTGGACTGAACGACATGCTAAACTGACACACTCCGGTAGTTGTTACAATGATTTTTTGTACCACACACCTATTCAGCCTTATAACTTTTCTTACCCGCCCTAGTCAATTTTTAAAAATTACCAGGAAGCATGCCACAGTTTTCGGGCCGATAAATTTTAGTACACTTCTTTCAGTAGTGAGTTCAATAATTATTTATAACACACCCCTAGTCAGCATAAAAAATTCTCGCACCTTCCTCTAGTCAGGGAGCATGTCATGTAAAATAAAATAAAATCTTTAAAATATATAAATAATAGGTTTTGTATTGTGGTATTTTACACAGTACAAAAATAACTCAAAATTAGAGAGAATAATAGAGGGAGAGAGAGGGAAACAAAAAACAATAGTCATGATAAATATGATTGTCAACATACAAAAATGGTTTGAGATGAGAATCGTGATCTGCCATTTTGATAAGGTGGGTGAATCAAGTGTTCTACTAAAACGAGAGCTGGATGTCAGACGAATTTCCAAGTATCGAAACTACTCATGGACATTTATACGGGAAAAACAACAAGCATTGATGTAGAAGCCAAGTCTAAAATATGGCGCATTGTCAAGCAGTGTCAAGTCAAATCTTAGTTTCGACTAGTCACGCAATAAATTTATTAAATCATTATCAATGCCCGTGTTCAGATGGAACTTTGATGGATTCGAGTTTGATTGGATACAAGCTATGCTTTATGAAATTTTAAAAAGCGTTTCGCGCCAATTATTTGTACAAATAATTATAAAGAAACGTTGAATCCTTGAATAAGTTACCAATTATGAAACTGCAACAAATCTAGCTTCAATCAAACAAGTCATCACCACCTGAACTCGTTGAAAAAAGTGTGAGTTAGAGAGACCTCTGAAAAAATTCAAAATATGCGATTCAGTAAAGCCTGTATCTCTACGATAAAAAAATATTTTTTCAAAAAAAATTGTAACATTTCAGAAATTGACATGATTCATCATGTAGAGTCATTTTTTTGAAGTTCCGGTAAAAATTACGCGATTTATATGGTTTTTTATAAGGGTATAAAATGCGATTTTACGCCCAGAACCAGATTCCCGTCTTAAAGACTTTATAAGTCAACACATAAAAACGCAAGTATCATTCATAATAATGTATGTTATCGACTAAACCAAGTAACTATGAAAAAGTTTTACAGTGGAAAAACCCGTTTATATATTTCAAGGACTTCAA
>JABSQI010000042.1 GCA_013215905.1 Legionellales bacterium
GTTCCAATCATTTCCAAGCTCGTACATTGCGTATAAAACTCTTCTGTGAACGGGCTTTAAGCCGTCTCGAACATCTGGCAATGCCCTGCCAACTATTACACTCATTGCATAATCTAAGTAAGATTGTTTAAGCTCATCTTCTATACTTACTGGGATAATGTCATAATTTTCTTGCATATTCAGATTTTTGGTATTATGTTAAAACATTTTTTAAGCGACCATTTTAGCATAAATTTTCTAAGAATATTACCTTTAGTTTGTTATTTCAGAATGAGTGTTGTACAAATGTTTAGCTATTTCATGAATTTTATAAATGAAAATTTTAGGTATATTATTTTTTTATTTAGAACACTAGTTTAAAGACTCCGTAGGAGCCTTTAAACTAGATAGAATAATTTATATGTCTTTTATTTACGTTTTCTGTCTTGAGCAATATTAACTCGTAGGTTTCTATTATGCAATTGTTGTCCATTGCTTTTTATTGCTGCTTCAGCAGAAGTTTGTGATTCAAAATCAATGAATGCAAATCCTTTTGAGCGACCAGTTTCTCGATCGTAAATAAGATTTATTTCTTTAATATTGCCGAATTGATTAAAATGATTTTCTAAATCATCTTCTGTTGCATTATAGGATATTCCTCCTACATATATTTTAGTTTTATTCATATTCTCCATACCTAGCAAATTGATTGCAGATTTAATTTTAAACAGAAACCATAACATATTTGTTCTAGTAAATATATATATTTATTTGCTAATTTTAGTGGGGAAAAGTGAAAAAATAGAAATTTTGTCTTTAAATTATAATAAGGAGTATTAAATTTTTTAAAATACCGGTGTATTTAGTAGCGTTTATATTTATTGTTTATCAAGTTTTTATTGAATATATTATAAATCTAGTGGCGAGATGGACGCGTTTAGCTATAATTAATAGAGTTTTTTTATGTAAAATATATGCTTGAACTATGAGCATATTAGCATAATATTGGCTTGGAATCATTGACTTTAATTGCTAGGGCTTTTAACATCATTCGAGACAATTTAAGGATTTATTAAAAGGAGATTTGCATGTCCAAACTTAACCAATGTTTTATAATCTGTTTTCTTTGTTCTTTATTTTTTATAGAAAGCGTACAAAGCACCTTAGCTCTAGAAGGAGGCTTATTTAGGCTAAATGGTGGTCTTATGTTCCCGAAAAAGGTAAGTGGCATAGACTATAAGAGTGGTGCTGCAGGTAGTGCAAGTATTGGCTTGAAGTCTGGCGCTGTTAGATATGAGCTTGAAGCTAAGTTTATGAGAAGCAGTATTAGCACTCCGGGTGGAAGTGTTACATTTATGTCTGGAATATATAATGTTGCATATGATTTTGAAGGATTGCATGTTGATCTAGTACCATATATCTCTGGTGGCGCTGGCGTGACTTATGCTAATACAACTGTTTCCCAAACCTCTACAACAGGCTCATCCTCTACTACAACTAACGTTAAGAAGAAACAGCTTACTGCAGGATTTCAAGTGAAGGTTGGGTTGAATTATGTTTTCACTGAAACTTTTAGTTGGACTTTAGGATATGAATATTTTAGAACTTTAGATATTAAAAATCTTGCTAATGATAATTTTGTGGCACATATGTTATCATTAGGGGCCATTTGGTATATAGGTTAGCTAAAATAGAGTATGTCAGAGAATTTATATGAAAGAACTGTAACAATTGATGGGCCAAGCGGTAGTGGAAAAGGGACAATAGCTGTTCGTTTAGCTGATTATTTGGGTTGGCACTATCTAGATAGCGGTTCTCATTTTAGAGCTCTTGGGTATCTTGCTTTAAAGAATAATATAGCTTCTGATGATGTTCCTAGTTTATTAGAGTGCTTGCATGGATTGCAATTAACATGTGAATTTGGTAGTCAAAAAGAACCTATTTTTAAATTGTTTGGGCAGGATATATCTTCAGAAATTCGTAGTGAAGAATGTTCTGCTATATCATCAAAAATAGCTATTCATCAAGAAGTTAGGCAGTTAATTGTTAATTTACAAAGAGAATATTTGACTCCCCCAGGATTAGTAACCGATGGTCGTGATATGGGGACAGTTGTGTTCCCAGAAGCTAAATTTAAAGTTTATTTACATGCTAGTCCTAACGTAGCCGCTAGTAGAAGGTATAACCAGTTGAAAATGGGCGGGATCAATGTTAGTCTAGATGGTGTTTTATCTAAGATGAGACAGAGGGATGTGCGTGATTCAAGCAGGAAGGTTGCTCCGCTTAGGGTTGCATCAGATGCATATTTTCTGGATACAGATAATTTATCAGTTGATGAGGTGTTCCAGAAAATTTTGGGATTTGTTGAAGATAAGGGTGATCCTTAAAAAATCTGCTAAAAAATCACGCATTTATTAATTAACTTGAGAGAAATCTATGTCTGAAAATTTTGCAGAACTATTTGAAAAAACCCAATTTGATAACCTTTTCCGCCAGGGCGATATTATAAAAGCCAGCGTAATTTCTATAGATAGAGATTACGTTATTTTAGATGCGGGATTAAAGTCTGAAGGATTAATCCCAATCAACGAGTTTTGTAATTCTGAGGGACAAGTAGAAGTAAGCATCGGCGATGAAATTGATGTAGTGTTGGATGATATTGAAGATGGTTTTGGAGGCAATGTACTCTCAAGAGAAAAAGCTAAAAAGCAAGCAGCTTGGTTAGAATTGACAGAGAAATACAAATCTGGTGAAACGGTATCTGGTTTGGTAACAGGGAGGGTTAAAGGAGGTTTTACTGTTGAAGTAAGTCAAGTAAAAGCATTTTTGCCGGGCTCTCTAGTAGATGTTAGACCTGTAAAAGATCCGAAATTTATTGAAGGAAAACAGGTAGAATTTAAAATAATTAAAATGGACGCAAAGCGTAATAATATAGTTGTTTCTAGAAAAGCGTTGTTAGAGAGTGAGAATGCTGAAGAAAGAGCAGCTTTACTTGAAAGTTTAGCTGAGGGACAAGTTGTTAGAGGAATTGTTAAGAATTTGACCGATTATGGTGCTTTTATAGATCTAGGAGGGATAGATGGATTATTGCATATAACTGATATATCTTGGAAAAGAATTTCTCATCCTGGGAAGGTTTTGAATATTGGGGATGAGATTACAGTTAAGATATTGAAATTTGATAAAGAAAAAACAAGATTCTCTCTTGGCATAAAGCAGCTTGGTGAAGATCCATGGCTGGATTTAGTAAATAAATATCCAGTTGGCACTAAGTTAGTAGGAAAAGTGACCAATATTACAGATTATGGTTGTTTTGTTGAAATTGATAAATATGGAGTTGAAGGTTTAGTTCATATGACAGAGATGGACTGGACTAATAAAAATGTCCACCCTAGTAAGGTTGTTTCTTTAGGTGATGAAGTAGAAGTTCAAGTGCTTGAGATAGACAATGATAGGCGTCGTATATCTTTAGGGATGAAGCAATGTATATCAAATCCTTGGGTTGATTATGCGAATAGGCATAACATAGGTGAAAATATAAAAGGTGTGATAAAGTCTATAACTGATTTTGGCATTTTTGTTGGATTGGAAGGTTCTATAGATGGTTTGATTCACTTATCTGATTTATCATATGATGATGATGGTGAAAATGCTGTAAAAGAATATTCAAAAAATCAGGAAATTGAGGCGGTTATTTTATCTATTGATCCTGAGCGTGAGAGAATATCTTTAGGTATTAAACAATTAACAGCAGATGTATTTCTGGAATATTTAGATGCAAACCCTAGGGGTACTATTGTTAATACCAAAGTAATTGAAGTTAATAAGAAAGACGTTAAATTAGAACTTATAGAAGGAGTTCTAGGAGAAATTAAAGCAAGAGATTTGAGTGCGGAAGAGAATGTTGATGACGCTAGAATGAAGGTGAAAGTTGGAGATAATCTGGAAGCAAAGATTATTAGCGCTGATAAAAAAGCTAAAGTTGTTTACTTATCTGTGAAGGCAAAAGATGTAGAAGAGGAAGCTGAAGCTATAAAAAATTATCAGCAATCTGCTAATACTAGCACTACTAAGTTGGGGGATTTATTTAAAGAGCAAATGTCAAATGATGAGAAGGAATAATTTTATATGAAGCAAATATTTTACCTCTTTATTATATTATTAGTATTTTTGGGGGTGGGGCTTTCATATTTTAATCCTGGTGAAATAACTTTTAATTATTATTTTGATAGTATTGTTTTGGCAAAACCTATTTTTATACTAGCATTTATAGGAGTAGGTTTTTTATTTGGGCTTTTTTTTACATTTATAGTTTTTATAAAACTTAAAAGAGCTAATTATAAATTAAAGAAAAAAATTGATCTTGCTAATAAAGAATTGGATAATCTTCGTATAATGCCAATTCGCGATCATCACTAGTATGCTAAATTTATTTATTGTCTTAATATTTGCTACATTGTTATTTTTTATTTGGCAATTTATTAGATTAAAGTTTATAAATCAGAAAAAAGCAAAATTTAAATTTCCAAGAGAATATCTAGTAGGTATTAATTATCTTTTAAACGAACAAGAAGATAAGGCTTTAGAGGTATTTATAAATTTATTAGGAGTTGATCAAGATACTGTAGAGACTCATTTAGCTTTGGGTAGTTTATTTAGGCGCAGAGGAGAAGTTAACAGAGCTATTAGAATCCATCAAAATATTATTGCAAGACCTCAATTATCTCAAGGGCAAAGATTAGATGCTCTTTTAGCCCTAGGGTATGATTATCTTAATGCTGGGGTTTTAGATAGAGCCGAAAGAGTATTTTTGGACTTATTACAAGCAAATGATGAGCATGCCAATGCAGCTTTATATTCATTATTAGATATTTATCAGCAAGAGAAATCATGGAGGAAAGCAATTCAGATATCAAAAAAAATCCAAGATGTTACCGGTAAAGAAATGACAAAATTTATTTCGCATCATTATTGTGAGTTGTCAGAAGTTGCAATCAAGTCTAATGACATGAGTGCAGCAATTAAGTATTTAAAATCAGCTTTATCTACTAAGAGAGATTCTATAAGAGCTAATATACTAGATGCAAAAATATTTGAGATCCTTGGAAAGTATAAGAAGGCTCTTTCTAGATATAAAAGCGTAGTTGAAGATAATATAATTTTTTTACCTGAAGTAGTTAATGGAATATTAAGTTGTTATGAGAAATATGACAAAAGAGAAAATGGTATAGAGTACCTACGAACATTGCAGTCAATAGATTCAAAAGCCTCAATGATCCTCTTAGCTACTGAAGAAATTTATTATTTAGGATATGATCTGAATTTTATGTTGTCTCAGCTACATAATCATCCTTCCTTATTTGGTCTAGATAAAGCACTAAATATTATTGCTAATAGCTATGATGAAAGTAGTGAATGTAAAAATAATTTGTTAGCTTTAGGTGAAATATCAAAGAAATTGTCTGTTTCATCTAAAAAGTACCTCTGTAATCATTGTGGCTTTGTTTCTAAAGCTTTGTTATGGTACTGTCCAGGATGTAAGAATTGGGATTCAATTTCTTTATCTTGTAATTAAAAGTTGATTAAATTTTTTAAGGTAGATATTATAGCTACTGATGTTTAGAGAGTATACAAAAATGTTAAATTATAAGAAAGAAAATTGGAATATTGTAAATAGAAAAATTAAACTAGCTTTAGTAGGATTAGGTAGAGTAGCTCAAACACATTTGGAAGCTATTGAAAAATTATCCGAACATCTTGATTTGGTGGCTGTGTGTGATAAGAATGAAGATAAATTACAGAAAGTCACTCAGAGATTTAACTCTAAGAGCTATTATAATATTTCAGATTGTCTAGAAAATACAGATGCTGATGTAGTTGTTTTGTGTACTCCTAGCGGGTTGCATTCTAAACAAACAATTTTAGCAGCAGAACATGGTAAGCATATAATAACAGAAAAGCCTATGGCCACTAGATGGAAAGATGGCATTAAAATGTTGGAAGCGTGCGAAGAAAATAATGTTAGATTGTTTGTTGTTAAACAAAACCGTTTTAATGAACCATTACAGCTATTGAAAAAAGCAATTCAAGAAAATAGATTTGGTAAAATTTACATGGCAAATCTAAATGTATTTTGGACTAGAGAACAAGCGTACTATGGACAGAGTGCTTGGCGAGGAACATGGAAATTTGATGGTGGCGCTTTTATGAATCAGGCTGCTCATTATTTCGATTTGTTAAATTGGCTAATAGGCCCTGTTAGCTCAATTTATTCAATGACAGCTACCTTAGCAAGAAATATTGAAGTTGAAGATACAGGAATTGTCGCTATTAAATGGAGAAGTGGTACTCTTGGAAGTATGAATGTAACTGTACTAACTTATCCTAAAGATCGAGAGGGATCTATTATTGTTTTAGGAGAGAAAGGCACAGTTAAGATTGGCGGAGTTGCTTTGAATAAAATTGAAGATTGGAATTTTTCTGAATCTCATCCTATGGATGAAGAGGTAGATGGAGCTAGTTATTCAACAGATTCAGTATATGGTTTCGGGCATCTAAAATATTACCAAAATATCTTAGAGGTAACGCTGTTCCATCAACAACTGGAACAGATGGATTGAAGGCCCTTGAATTATTAATAGCAGCTTATAGATCTTCAAGAGATAATATCCCTGTACATTTACCTTTAGAATTGTAGTTAAAATTATAGAATTTTAAGGTTAATGTCCTAAATATATCTTAGATTGAAAAAAATAATTTTAGTATAAAGTAATCATTAGGTTATCGCCTTAACAAAAGAACTTAGTTAATTTGAGCGGAGAGATAAAAAAATAATCTATTATATCTCCTATCAATGTTAATAGATCTCTAATCTCACCTTTGGTTCAAATTTTACAGCAGGAATAATAAAAAAATGCTATAGATCATAATATGAAAAGATTATTAGTAATAAATTATTTGATATGTATATTTCTTTGTACGACAAGCTTTTCCCAGGAAGAGTTGACAAAAGCTGTATCTGTTAAGGATTGTTCATTAGATAAATTTAAATCAATATATACTAAATATTCTAAAAATAAATATGATGTTGAAAGATCTTTTAGAATGGCAGCTTTCAAAGATAATTTACCTGTGATTAATTTTTTGATTGGAGAAGGAGTGTCTATTTCATCTTATGGTATAAATAGCCAAAAAGATGCATTATATTTCGCTATAAAAGAAAATAATATTATGGTTGCTTATACTCTAGTACAAAATGGAGCTATGCCTATTAACCCAAGTGAAGAAGAAGTTGTTAAGCTTATCCAAGACTATACAGATCAAGATAGCAGAAAAAATATGATTATTGTTCTTGGTAGACAATTATCTGAATTTCAATTTAATTTATTGTTGCCATTTATTGACATCTGGAATGATACAGAAAAATCTTTTAAATGTTTATATCACGCAATTGGAGATAAATCTTTGATCTATCAGAATATTTCTCCCCAATATTTTAGTAAACATATGAAATTAACTATCCTAATGTCAGATATCGCAAAAAACGTGGAATGATGTGATCTACGTTAACAAAAAATCTTAATGGCTGAATATTTTGGAAACAAATTTTGATATTATATTTAGTAATTGCGAAAAAAATAAATTCACAGCTAAAAAACAGTCATTTTATTTGTTATTAAAGAATTTGAAAACTGCTAATCCTATTAGATAAATTATATTTCATGTAAGCAAAGAAATTCCATAGGGAATCTGGCATTGTAAATGTTATATGTTACCAAGAAACATCTGGTAATATATTTAACTGTTTATTAATCCAATCAGCGGTAGCTTTCCTAACACATGAAGAGCACAATCTAGATTTACATGTAAAAAAGACTTTTTTAGAATGGGTACATTTACTATCAGAACATTGAAACTTTTGGTAACCCCGAGAAGGATTTTTACAACTTAGGACTTTAACAATGTTGGTTTTAATTGCCTTTCTGAGCTTGCCTTCGAACTCCTGTTGAAAATTCCACCATGCTTGATTATCTGTAAGGATCTGTTTCAATGTAATATTTCTAACCATATATTAATTATAGTTGTTACTATAATTACTGCTTTTCAGTGACTTGTAGAGTGATAATAAAGCAAGTTTGATTTATTAAATTGTCATTGGATATAATATATATACACATTGTTTATTATTTAGAGACAGCATGAAAAAATTCTATATATCATTAATTTTTTTGCTAAAAGCGGAAAAAACAGCACTTGTCGTTGAAAATAAATCCGACACGAGTCATAATTAATCTGTTTATAAATTTAGAACCTTAACCATGATCAAAAAAAATATACTATTTTTTCTATTTTGTTTTTATTCAGTTTCTTGTTTTGCTGTGGATATATATTTAGAAGTAGAAGAATCTAGTTATAATATTGATAAAAATAAACTTAGAGAATATCTAGATAACAATATTTTTAATCATCCACATGCCAAAAGAATACTGGACGATATATCTTCACAAAAAAAAATAACTATTAGTTTCGATTTCTCTGCTATGAGAATGGGTACAGTAGGAATGTGTGATGCTACAGAGAAAAAGATAATTATTCTATCTAATGAAATGATGGCTGGAGTAATTAAAGGAAATAAATATAATAATGTGAAAGACTTTAATGCTAGTGAGGAGATATCTAATTTTTGCTCCATAATATACCATGAAATGAATAATATATTTAATCAAAAAATAGAAGAAATACAAAAAGCACTTCGTGAAAAACCTCACAAATTTCTTCAAAAATTTCCTAAAGCAGAAAATTTTGCTAAAAAACATGAGAAAGCAGAGTATCCGTCATTTGTAGCACAAAAAAAATTTACAGTTAATAATGCAACAAAATGGAATTTATCAATGGAAAATTTAAAAACAGTTCAGCGCCATAGTAATATGGGCTTTAATGAATATTCTAAAATGTTAGATAGTCTAGATTTTGGTGCTGGAATTTCACATATGAGTATGTATAGATTACAACATAATTTTCGAAATATAGGTGAACTAATTTCTGAAATACAACAGAGTAAAAATCTACATACCAAAAAAGTGATGTCTATATTAGAAAAAATACCAGCAAATTTTTTTAAGATGCGTTATTCTCTTAAATATGTAATAGAACTTCGAGAGAACTTAGGATTATTATATACAGAAATTAAGCCAGGCTATAGTACCAAAGAATACTTAGGTAGAATAATAGAGGAATTAGATGTGGTTATTGATTCATCAAAGAAGCTTCCTGATTTTAATGTAAGACGCATTCTAAATAAAATTGATGAACTTCTTAAATTCATAGACAATAATAATTGACATTAAAACCATCTGAGATTATTTTTAACTTTCGCTTCTAAAACTAATCATTTCCAAAAGGCTAGTGATTTATGCGAGACTGGGAAAGTGATATAAATTAATTATCAGCTATGGACTTAGCTTGGTCTTAATGTGTAGAAAATCATAAACCCAAAATGCAAAAAAATATCTCAAAGAATATGTATTAACCAAAAAACACAAAATATTCTTCTAGTATTTTAGAACTATAAGAAGTAAATTCATGGATTCATCAGTAATTAGAATAGGATTGTCATCATCGTTCAAAATATATTTTATAAAACATATGAATTTATTTTTCTATATCTATATTGCAGTATATTGTCCAGTATTAAGAATGATAAATATATTAACAAAATAGTTTGGAAACAATCGCATATATTTATACGTGCATCAGGCTATCAAAATTCTCAAATGACAAGGGGTAACATAAATTATCCTGGAGTAGCTCTAAATTCTTTTTGTATGTACCTTTCGATAAGTAA